>DATMXT010000033.1:0-8314 GCA_035561375.1 Terriglobales bacterium
ACAGGCCCGGACCGGTATCACGCCCAAGCGATTTTTGCTGGCCATGTCGCTGGGCAGTTTCCCCAACATTTTCATTTTGTGCGCCGTGGGAAATCAGATTTTAGAGGGGGAGTTCCTGCTTGCGGGCGTCCTGCTCGGCAGCGTGTTTTTGCTCATGACCCTGACCTGGTTTTCAAGGGACCGCCTCATCCGCTTTGCCATGAATCACGGAAAACGGCCGCCTGTGCCCGAAGCCCCCGAGGTTCAGGGGCCTGGGGACGGGAAGCGCTGAACTGAGTTCATTGACATCAAAAATACGTATTTACAGACACGGAAAGGACGGATAAACATGCGGAAAATCATCAACAGCGCAAAGGATTTTGTCGATGAGACCATGGAAGGCATCATCCTCGCGTACGGCGACAAGGTCAGGCTCCTTGACGGGGATAGGCGCATCCTGCTTTCAAACTACCCCGTGAAAGACGGGAAGGTCGGCATCGTGACGGCCGGCGGCAGCGGCCACCTCCCGGTCTTCCTCGGCTACGTCGGACAGGGCATGCTCGACGGGTGCGCCGTCGGCAACGTGTTTGCCTCGCCGTCCTCGCAGAAAATGGCCGACATGATCAAGGCCTGCGACCGCGGCGGCGGCGTCCTCTGCCTCTACGGCAACTACGGCGGCGATAAGCTCAACTTCGACATGGCCTGTGAGACGGTGGAGTTCGACGACGTCGTGACAAAGACCGTCCTCGTCGCGGACGACGTCGCCTCCTCCCCGAAGGAGACGGCTGCAAAGCGCAGGGGCGTCGCCGGAATGGTCTACGCCTTTAAAATCGCGGGCGCCGCGGCCGGGCAGATGAAGAGCCTCGACGAGGTCGCCTCTCTCGCCAAAAAGGCGCTTGACAACATCCGCACCATGGGTGTCGCCCTCTCGCCCTGCATTGTGCCGGAGGTCGGCATCCCCACTTTCTCCATCGGGGCGGACGAAATTGAGCTCGGCATGGGCATTCACGGCGAGCCCGGAATTGAGCTTCGCAAAATGATGGCGGCGGACGAGATTGCCGAGGGCGTCCTTGCCCGCATCCTTGAGGATATGCCGGTGGAGGCGGGCGGCGAGGTCTCGGTCATGATAAACGGCCTCGGCGCAACCCCCTTGGAGGAGCTGCTCATCGTCTACCGCAAAGTACATATGCTGCTGGCCGATAAGGGCGTCAAGGTCTTCATGCCCCACATCGGCGAGTTTGCCACCTCCATGGAGATGGCGGGCCTCTCGGTCACGGTCTTCCGGCTCGACGAAGAGCTCAAAGCCCTGCTGCGGGCCCCGGCCAAGACCCCCTTCTACACAAACCACAACAAATAGGGGAGGCTGTGTACATGAACGCGGCAGACGTCAAAGGCGCCGTCGCCTGTATCAGCGGCGCCATGGATGAAAATAAGGACTATCTCGTGAGCCTCGACCAGCAAAACGGCGACGGAGACCTCGGTATCTCCATGAGCTGCGGCTTTGCGGCTGTCCGGGAATATCTCTCGACTGCTGAGGAGGCGGACCTCGGGAAGCTACTCATGAAGTGCTCCGGCGCCTTCAATGAGAGCGCCCCCTCGTCGCTTGGCACCATTTTGTCCTTTGGCATGATCGGCATGGCGCGGTCTCTCAAGGGCAAGACCGAGGCGTCCCTTGCCGAGCTCGCCGGGGCGATGGAGGCGGGCGTTTCGCTCATCATGGAAAAGGCGGGCTCCAAGCCCGGCGAGAAGACGGTTTTGGACGCCCTCTGTCCCGCGGTCGGCACGCTGCGCCAAAACGCCGAAAAAGACTGCAAAGAGGCTTTTTCGCTTGCGGCAAAGGCCGCGGCGGCGGGGTCTGAGCGCACAAAGGAAATGCGCCCCGTCCACGGGAGAGCCGCCTATTACGGGGACAAGAGCATCGGCCTGCTCGACGGCGGCTCGGTCGTCGGCAAGCTGATTTTCGAGGGACTCGAAGCCTACTGTTCCGGCAGATAAAAAGGAGCGTGCGAGATGAAAATCGGCGTCATGGTCTACTCCTATACGGGCAACACGCTGTCGGTCGCGATGAAGCTGCAGGACGCGCTGACGGCAAAAGGGCACGACGTGGCGATTGAGCGGGTAGTGCCGGATGAGGACAAACCGCAGGCGAGGGTGAAGACCACACTCATAAATGCCCCCGAGGTCGCACCTTACGACGCGCTGGTCTTTGCCTCTCCGGTCTACGGGTTTGAGCTGGCCCCGGCCATGCAGCTCTACCTCTCGCAGCTTGGGGGCCTTGCGGATAAGAAAGTATCCTGCTTTGTCACGATGAGTTTCAAATTTAAACGGCTTGGCGGACACCGCGCCATCCGGCAAATCGCCGCCGCCTGCGCGGAAAAGGGGAGCCCCGTCCTCCAAAGCGGCATTGTCAGCTGGGGGAGCAAGGAGCGCGAGCGGGAGATTTCCGAAGTCGTCTCTGCGCTTAGCGCGTTCTGATTTTTTTCCGCTCCCGGTCGTTTTTGCCATGCGACATACACCTTGACACGGCCTGCTGCGTATGATAAAGTAGTTTTACACTCTTTGCACTGTATAGCGCCCCCTTTATTCGGAGCGACATCACCAGTACAAACTGAGCAGACCGGGGTCATCTGTGACTCTGGAGTCGGGCCGCACAGCGGCAGCAGATTATGCAGCTAAAAGCGCATCTGTGGGACAGTCATATGTTCTGCAGGTGTGCTTTTTCGTCTAAAAAGACGTATTGCAGGTGCCGGAGAGCGATTTTGGATAGCTTAAGGAGGTAACTGCTTTGGAAAATTACGGCGAAACGGGCGAACACATTGCGATGAAAGTGTCATGGAACACCGTTGTCGTCAATGTGGCGCTCTCAGTCTTCAAACTTGCGGCGGGAATCATCGGCCGCTCCGCCGCCATGATTTCGGATGCGGTGCACACGATCTCCGACGTGCTCAGCACCTTTATCGTCATGATAGGCGTAAAGGCCGCGGCAAAGAAGGCCGACAGCAAGCACCCGTACGGACATGAGCGGTTCGAGTGCGTCGCCGCCCTCATTTTGTCGGTCATGCTGTTCGCCACCGGCCTTGGCATCGGCTACGGCGGCATACGTACGGTGCTGGTGGGCCGCAGCGAAGCGCTTCCCATTCCCGGTATGCTGGCGCTTGTGGCGGCCGTCGTCTCAATTGTGGTCAAGGAGGCCATGTACTGGTACACAAGGGCCGCCGCAAAGAAGCTCAATTCGGGCGCCCTCATGGCCGACGCGTGGCACCACCGGTCGGACGCCCTGTCGTCCATCGGCAGCTTTATCGGCATTTTCGGGGCCCGTGTCGGATACCCGACTATGGACGCCGCGGCCTGCCTTGTCATCTGTGTGTTCATCCTCAAGGCGTCCGTGGATATTTTCATGGACTCCATCAACAAGATGACTGACAGCGCCTGCGACGACACTGTCTCACAGGCCATAAAAGAGCTGATTTTGGCGCAGGACCAAGTGCTCGGCGTCGACCTGCTCACGACGCGGCTCTTCGGAAACCGAATGTATGTCGACGTCGAAATCCGGGTGAACGGCGCGCTCCTCATCAGCGACGGGCATGACGTTGCGCACGCCGTTCACGACGCTATTGAGAGCGGTTTTGAAAACGTCAAGCACTGCATGGTGCATGTCAATCCGCAGCCCTGAGCGGGGCTTGCAGGCGCTGGCGATGCGACAGTTGAATATTTGGCCATATCGGGAAAATTCGGCTTGACAGGCGGGGCAGGGCGAGTGTATGATTTACCCAGTTTAATTTCGGGAGGTAATGTCATGAAACTCTATGGAAGCCACCTCTGCCCCGATACGCTCTATGCCCTCAACGTCCTCGTATCCAAAGGCGTCGACTTCAGTTTCTACAACATCAGCGCGGACCTGGCCCATCTGAAGGCCTTTTTGAAGCTCAGGGAATCCTGTCCGCTCTATGACGCAGTCCGGGCGAGGGACGGCATCGGCATTCCCTGTTTTGTCAAGGACGACGGCGAGGTCACGCTGAACCTGGACGACGTTCTGTAAATCCTTTTACCTTTACACATACCACAAGGCGCCGCAAAAAATGCGGCGCCTTCTTTTTTGCATCAAAAGCAAGTGCGCGCCCGACTTTTCAGGCGCGCACTTGCAAAAGGGGGAAGAGGATTATTTCAAAAAGTTTTGGGCGTACCGCATCAAAATGGCCGCCGTCTGGGCCCTTGTCGCAAGGCTGTCGGGGACAAGCGTTTCGGGGGTTATCCCGCTGATGAGACCCTCTGCCGTCGCCCAGCGCAGGGCCTCCACCGCCCAGAGCGAGACTGCCGTGGCGTCCGTGAAGGCCGAAAGGTCAGGCGTTTTCGTCAGGTCGACCCCCTTAAAGCCCGCGTACCGGCAGAGGATTGTCGCCATCTGCTCACGGGTCAAGTTGTCGTCCGCGCCGAAAAGCCCCGCTCCGTACCCGGTCACAAGGCCTTTTTCTGCTGCCCACAGCGCGGCATTGGCATACCAGGCCCCGTCCGCAAGGTCGGCATACCCGTTTTGCGCCGCAACTTCGGGCTCGCCCTCGAGCCGGTAGAGCACCGTCGCGAACATGCCGCGGGTCATCGGGGCGTCGGGTGAAAAAGCCGTCTGTGAAGTGCCGTTGAACAGGCTGTTTTCGCTCGCATACCGCACGGCCGCGTAAAACCAGTCGGCGCTCCCGACGTCCTCGTAGACGCTCTCCCACGCCGCCTCATATCCGACGCCATATAGGGCGGGGAAGGACGTCCTAAACGTCGCAAGCAGGGCCCCCGCGTCATATGTGCAGGGCGTCTCAATGATGTGGTCGCCCGCCGCAAGGCGAAGGACGCGCACCCCGTCCGGCGTCTCTCCCGCCTTCAAAGCGCAGGGGAGGGAGACGGTGACGGTTTTGCCTGCAAAATCCGTCAGGCTTATATCATCGCACAAAACCGCGACACGGTAGGCCGTTTTCCCCTTCAGGCGTTCCTGCTGCGCGGGCGTCAGCGTCACCTGTGCCACTTTTTCAACGCGCACCGTGAGCGTGGCCCCGTCCGCCTGTGAGAGGGCGGCGGCAATGGCGCCGCCCGGCAGCGTGACACGCCCGACAGGGGTGTCGACGGTCAGGTCAAGTCCCGTGACGCCTGCCAGCGCCGCAAGGGGAGCCCGCGGCAGCGTGACCGCGATGCTGTCCGCCGACCCCAAGACGACAGGGGCCACCACGATGCTTGTCGCGTCCGTCTCCTTTGCCTTTTTGACCGCGTCCGTAAGCTCGTAGGCGGCAAGCGTCACCTGTGCCGCGCCGTTTTTCGCGGTGACGGCCGGGGTCAGCACCACTTCGCCCGCCGCGGCGGCGCCCACCGCCGCGGAGTTCAGCGCCTCGTCTCTTGTCCAGTCCTCCGTATAGCGCCACAGCACATAGTCGCTTCGGTCGACCGTATAGCTGCCCGACGAGACGTCGGGGTAATCGTCCTCAGCCATGGCGGCGTAGCCCTCGCCGCTGACGGCATAGACCCAGCCGCTGTTTGCCCCGAGGTCCATTTCCCCGTAGGCGCCGATTTTGCGGACGTAGACGCCAAGCTCGCTGCCGGTGTACTCGATGGAAAGGCCGGTGCTGCGCAGGGCGTCAAAGGCCGTCATGCCGGAAAACCAGCCGACTGTGCCGTTATACATGTAGCTTCCGTAGGGGCTTATCACCCGCACATGCAGGGAGGCCTCCTCCTGCTCGTCCCCGCCGCCGGGGTCGGAGCCGGCGCCCTCCTGCGTGAAGGTCACGCTGGCCCCAGGCGTCAGCCGGACGAGCTGCGGCACGCCGTCCGCAGTCTTTTCAATGCGGATATAATGTCTGCCCGCCGAAATGGCGGCGGCGCTTGTGAGGCTGTCAAATGTCGCAAGTCCGCCTGCGTCCGTGACGGCCGAAAAACCCCCGGTGAAGTCGGCGCTGGTCGACAGCGTCACCGTCGCTCCGGTAATTGCGGCGCCATCCGCGTCCCGCACTGTCGCTGCGACCTTGTCGCCGCTTATGTCCCACTCGGTGTTTTCAAGGGAGGCGGCGACGGTTCCCCAGCTGTTTGTCCAGTAGACGACAATGCTGTCCCCATCGTGCAGCGCGGTGTCGGACATGCCGTAATTTGCGTAGGCGTCGTTGAAGACAAAGGACCAGTAGGAGCCCTTGCCGTCGCTGTTGTAGGCATGGGGGACGCCGCCTATTGTGATGGAGCTCAGATAGCCGCCCGTATAGCTGTAAGTGACGCCCTTTTCATCCATCGCCTGACACAGGGCGTCGGCCGCAGTCAAAACAGCCGACCCGTCGCCCCCAATCGTATAGGCGGGATAGTAGAGCAGGTTCTCCTCCGGCCCCTCGACGCGCACCGACACCGTCCTGCGCTGGACGCCGCCGCCCGCCATGGAGACTTTTATCGGCAGCGCCCTTGCGGCCGCGGCGTCTGTGGCGTCCTTGTCCCCGTCGCCGTCGGCGTCCACATAGAACTGCAGGCCGGCCGAGTAGTCGTAATAGGAGACATAGGGGGTCACGGTGGTCTCGCCGCCGACCGGCGTGACGGTGATGTGCCCTTGCGCGTCGGTCATGCCGCCGCCCGACAGCGTCCCGCCGGAGGCGGTCACTTTGCACCCCGCGAGCGGGACAGCGACCGCGTCGTCACTGGTGCCTGCCGCAAGGTCGTCGACCGCCGGCAGGCTCAGGTCGACCAGGGTCAGCGCCCTGCCTGCGCCAAAGGCGGCCGAGGCCCCGCCCGCCACAGGCGACGTGCCGCTATCCCCGATGAAGTACACGAGGTCGGTGACCCCGTCCGGCACGGCGAGCAGCACCGCGCCCGCCGTCAATCCCCCGTAGGAGCCGCCCCGCCTTGTCACGCTGTTCGCGCCGGCTTCATAGAAAGTGTGCCCGCCCGGCACACCGGCCGCCGCCATGACCTCCGACAGCGTCTTCCCTTCGCTCAAAACGGCCCTGACCCCGGCGTCAAGTCCACTGTCGCCGACGGTATAGACAAGGGCCGTGCCGAGCTGCCGCACCGGATTGAGCGTGAGCTCGGTGTAAAGGCAGTTGCCTCCACAATAGTCGGCCAGCGCCAGCGTCGCCTGGTCGGTCCCGTAGGCTTCAATTTCATCCGGCTCAGTGTAATAAAATCCGCCGCCGTCGACATACCGGCTGAGCATCAGTTCCAGCGGGCTGCCAAGGGCGGGGTTGTGCCAGTCGGCCGCGTCCTGCCCGGTCGCGGAAATGGCGGTCAGGAGACAGGCGGCGGTGCTCGAGACGCTGTAAAAGTCGGAGAGCGTGGCCGCCTCATACTGCGCCTTCATCCAGTTTGAGAGCGACAGCACCGCGTCCTCGACACCCGGCAGGTCGGCGTCGGTGTAAAGGGAGAGGGCCGTCAGCGCCATGGCCGAGGTGTCAAAGTCGACGGTGACGGCCCCCGTATAGTTGCTGCAATAGCCGACGTCGCCGGCTGTGCCGCCTTCGCAGTCGTCCTGCATGGCGAGCAGCGCCGAAATGGCGGCCGACTTGTTGCAGGGGATTGCCCCCGCTCCCGCCGACCGGTTGTAAGCCTCAACGGCCAGCATATTGAGGGCAAGGCCGTAGGCGTAGCCGGGGCTGACAAGCCCGCCCGCCTGCACGAGAGCCCCCGCGCGGTCGGCCGCCGCTTCAAGGTCGCCCGTCACAAGCGCGTAAATCGCAAGGGCGCTGTCCGCCGCCCCGGGCTCCTCCGGCAGAAAATAGGGGAGCGCCGCCCCCTCCGCGTAGGAGCCGCCCGCGACTTCGGCGGCATAGACGGCGCAGACCGTCTGCCAGCCGGAGCCCCCGAGGTCGCCGGCAAGCGCGTCCGCCCCCTGATAGTAGTTTTCAACAGTGTCGGCAAGGGCGTCCATGGGGGAGACGGCGCGAATGGTAAGGTCATAGGTCGCCTCATAGCTTCCGAGGACGAGCTGGTAAGTCCCCCCGTCCGCAAGGCCTGTGAGCTCGACGTCAAGCGCGCCGGCCTCACCTGCAATGCCGGAGTCGACAAGGGCGCCGCCGCCGTCGTAGACCGCGACCGCGTCGCCCGGGGCGGCGCCCGGCAGCGCCGTCAGCGTCGTCTCGGCCGTGCCCTCCAGCACCGTCAGGGTATACCCCGAGACATAGGTGGAGCCGCCAAATTCATATGTACCGACTGAAAGACTGCCCTTCGTAAAGCCGAATCCCTCAGGCGCGTTTGATGAATTGCCCGAGCCGTAGGAGAGGGAATACCCCCCGCCCGTCTCGTAGTTTCCGTTGCAAAAGAGCAGCCGGAGAGTGTCGCCCGCGCCAAGATAGCAGGCGTCCATGCCGACCCCCGGAATGACGCCGGC
>DATMXT010000034.1:0-6541 GCA_035561375.1 Terriglobales bacterium
CGCAAGACGGCCAACCTCATTTTGGGGGACATTTACGGGGAACCCGCCGTCGTGGCCGACACCCACTGCATTCGCATTTCAAACCGGCTGGGACTGGCCGAAAGTCCCGACCCCTATAAAGTGGAGCTGGCCTTAAAAGAGGTGCTCGACCCCGCAAAGTCAAACGACTTCTGCCACAGGCTGGTGCTGTTCGGCCGGGAAGTCTGCCAGGCCAGAAAGCCGCGGTGCGCCCTCTGTCCGCTCTTTGACGTCTGCGAGAAAAGGGGCGTCTGATGGCGGGCTGGAACCTGTGGCACGGGTGCCACCGGGTGTCGGAGGGGTGCCGCAACTGCTACGTCTACGCGGCCGACGACCGGCACGGCAGGGACGCCTCCGTCGTCTACAAGACGGGGGAGTTCGGCCTGCCGCTGGCGAGGTCGCGGGACGGCACGCTGAAAATTCCGCCGGGCTCTATGGTCTACACCTGCTTTACTTCCGACTTTCTCTTGGAGGACGCCGACCCATGGCGGGAAGAGGCCTGGGACATGATTCGAAAGCGGCCCGACTGCCACTTTCTCTTTATCACAAAGCGCATTGAGCGGCTGGCAAAGGCCCTTCCCCCCGACTGGGGGGAGGGCTGGGCGCACGTCACGGTCATGGCCACCTGCGAAAACCAGCAGATGGCCGATTTTCGCACCCCTATATTAAAAGACGCCCCCGTCAAACACCGCGGCATCGCCTGCGAGCCGCTTCTCGGCCCCATTGACCTGTCGCGATACCTTGGCCCCTGGCTTGATGTCGGCGTGGTGGCCGGGGGTGAATCGGGCGAGTTTGCCCGCCCCTGCCGGTATGAGTGGGTGCTGTCCCTGCGGGAGCAGTGCGTGGCGGCCGGCGTCCCCTTCACCTTTAAGCAGACGGGGGCAAAATTTATCAAAGACGGCAGGCTTTTTCACGTTCGGCGTCGGGAGCAGCATCCGCAGGCCGCAAAAGCAGGCATCAATTTTAAGCCGTCCCATCCAAAATGACCAATGTCCATTTATTATATAAAGTATTTACAAATTCCCTCTTGCAATTTGTCGGGGGTATCGCCTACAATAGTAGTTGACAGAATATCGGCGCAATTATCGCTGGGGGGTATACATATGGGCGAACTGTGGCAGCTGTATAATGTGAGCATTGTGCTGGAGTACCAGCTCAATGCGGCGGGTATAAAAAGTCCGGCAGACCTTCGGGCAATGGGCAGCAAGGAGGCTTTTCGCAGACTTCGCGAGCGGGATGAGACGCTCGGCGCGGATGTGCTGGTGTCGCTTGAGGGGGCCACGCAGGGTATGCGCTGGTACAAGCTGCCCAAAGAAGTTCAGCAGGAGCTCAGGGACTATTACGAGGCAACTTACGGCGCAAAAGAAGAATCATGACTGTTTTGAGCCCCGGGAGTAGTCCCCGGGGCTTTGTCTTTTGGCAAAGAGAGGGGAAAACATGTACATCATAGAGACGGCGCGGCTGGGGCTGCGCAAACTTGAGGACGGCGACTTTGAGGCGCTTTTCCCCATTTTGGGCGACCCCGAGGTCATGTATGCCTGGGAGCACGGCTTTTCAGATGCCGAGGTGCGGGAGTGGCTCGGCAAAAATCAAAAGCGGTACGAGCGGGACGGCTTCTCCTATTTTGCCGCAATTGACAGGGCAACCGGCCGCCTTGTCGGGGTCATCGGCCCCCTGATGGAGGACATTGACGGGATGCTGGTGCCGGGAGTGGCCTACATCGTCGGCAAAGAGCACTGGGGACAGGGGTACGCCCCCGAGGGGGCCGCGGCCTGCATCCGGTATTTGTTTTCACAGCGCGGGGCGGACAAGGTCATCGCCAGCATTCGGCCGGACAACGCCGCCTCGCTGCGGGTCGCGAAAAAACTCGGCATGGCAAAAGAGGGCGAGCACTCAAAACCGGTGAACGGGAGAGAGGTCTTGCACCACATTTACAGCGCCTCAAAATAAAGAATTGCGCCGCAAGTCTAATCCCTTGCGGCGCAATTTTTTGAGAATTGAACAAATCAGCCGAGCAGCCCCAGAACCTCGTCCTTGGGGCGCACGCCGACCGAGGTGGAGACCACTTTGCCGCCCTTGACGACGGCGAGCGTCGGAATGCTCATGACCTTGAACTGCATCGCAAGGTCGCGCTGCTCATCGACGTTGACTTTTCCCACCTTGATGTCGTCCCGCTCTTCGGCGATCTCATCGACAATGGGGGAGAGCATGCGGCAGGGGCCGCACCAGGACGCCCAGAAATCGAGCAGCACCGGCTTGTCCGATGCCAGCACTTCATCGTTGAAATTGTCTTTGGTAATCGTAATAATCGACATTTTGTTGTCACTCCTTTTGCGGTACATGTGTGTAGTATGTCCTGCGGCGCCCCAATTACAGCAAAAGCGTCATGCTCCGCAAAGGGAAATGCGGCGCCTGCCGCACCGGGCGGCTTTCGTACAGGAATAGTATAACATATTTGTAAAGTTTCGGCAAGTATGGTATACTATGGCAGATGTAGCTGACCAATATAGCCGACGAATTAAACTGAACAACATAAAAGGGGTGTACGCATGATTGACTTGACGATTTCCAAAGAGGGGCGGGCGCGCGCCGTCAAAAAGGCGAGAGACCGCGGCTTTGTCGTGCCGACGCTGCGCCAGATGTACGACCCGTCGGCCGTGCCGCAGGACATTTTGGACAAACTCGGGGCGACCGGCCTCTGGGAGGTCGACCCCGTCAACATGTTCCGCATTTCGTGGCACAACGAGCCCGCGCAGCAGGGCGGACTTTTCGGCCCCGTCAACTATGTGGAGCTGCCCTCCGCCCTGACAGGCGTCGCGGCCCGCATTGTCTGCCTCGTCGGCAAGTGGTTTCCGACCGGCTGCCACAAGGTGGGGGCGTCGTTTGGCTGCCTCGCGCCCCGGCTTGTCACGGGGCAGTTTGACCCGACTTATCACAAGGCGGTCTGGCCCTCGACCGGCAACTACTGCCGCGGCGGCGCTTTCAATTCAAAGCTGCTGGCCTGCGACTCCATTGCCATCCTGCCCGAGGGCATGAGCCGCGAGCGGTTTGAGTGGCTCGGAAGCGTCGGGGCTGAGGTTATCGCCACCCCCGGCAGCGAGAGCAACGTCAAGGAGATTTTCGACAAGACAAACGAGCTGCGCAAAAGGCCCGACTGCATGATTTTCAACCAGTTTGAAGAGATGGGCAACGTGCTGTGGCACTACAACGTCACGGGGCGGGCCATTGCCGAGGTCTATGAGACCATAAAGACCCCGACTTCCCGCATGGCGGGCGTCTGCTTCACTTCGGGCTCGGCCGGCACCCTTTCGGCCGGCGACTACATCAAAGACGTCTACCCGCGGGCAAAGCTCGCGGTCGGCGAGGCGCTTCAGTGCCCCACCATCCTTGAAAACGGCTTTGGCGCCCACCGCATTGAGGGCATCGGCGACAAGCACATCCCCTGGATTCACAACGTCAAAAATACCGACATGGCCGTCGCCATTGACGACGCCGACCCCATGGCGCTGCTGCGGCTCTTCAATGAGCCGGCCGGCAAGTCGTACTTAAAAGAAGAGCTGGGGCTTGACCCGGCGCTCGTGGAGAGCCTGTCGCTCTTCGGAATTTCCGGCATTGCCAACATGCTTGTCGCGATTAAAATGGCCAAATACTACGAGCTGACGGGGGACGACGTCATCGGCACCGTCCTGACCGACTCGGCCGACATGTACCTCTCCCGCGTCAAAGAGCTTGCCGAGGAGGAGGGGGCCTACACCGGGGCGAAGGCCGCTGTCGGCTACGCCGCGCACCTCGCCGGCGTCAAGACCGACAGCCTTGAGGAGCTGACCTACGCGGTCCGCCGCCGCGTGCACAATTTAAAGTATTATACCTGGGTCGAGCAGCAGGGCAAAAGCATAGAGGAGCTTGACGCCCAGTGGTACGACCCGGACTACTGGAGCGGCGTACACCGCCAGGCGGACGAGCTCGACCGCCTCATTGAGGCCTTCAACGCCGACGCGGCGGGGAAGTAAGCGCGAGTATATATAAACGGCCGCCATGCAGCGCATGGCGGCCGTTTCTGTTATTCCGAAGCTACCCGATACCGCGCAAGCTCACGGTAGTAGCTTGTGAGCTTTGGGATGATGCGCTCCCACGAAAAGTCCTTTGCGGTTTTAAGGCCGCCGGCGCGCAAGCGGTCCCCAAGCTGCGGGTTTGCGTGCAGCGCAAGGAGCTTATTTGCGATGTCGGTGGGGCTTTGCATTTCGACAAAGAGACAGTTTTGTCCTTCCTTTGCGTAGGACAGAACCCCCTCGTTGCGGGTGGTCAGCACCGTGCAGCCGCAGGCCATGGCCTCGAGCACCGGCAGCGAGAAGGATTCATAGGTGGAAGCGCAGACAAAATAGTCGGCGCTGCGCAGCGCGGCGCCGATAACCGCCTGCGGCGGATTGACATAAATCTCGCCCACGGGGGTGTCCGGCCGGTCGCGGCTGACCCAGTGGAGCTGCGTCTCGTAGCCTGCGGCCCGCACGAATTCGGCTGCCTGCAGAATGTCCTCCACCCGCTTGAAGGCGTCCCCCTGACTGCCGATGAGCGCAATGCTTATGGGCCGCCCTTTGGGGGGCGGGGAGGCGGCGGGGTAAAAAATGTCGTGGTCAATGGCGTTGGGAATGACGCTTGCCTCCCGCCCGAAGACGGCCTTGATTTTCCGGGCGGCGCCCTCAGACACCGTGTACAAAAAGGGCGCGACCTGAAACTGCCGGTAGATGTAATCCTTCTCCCGCTGCGAGACATGCGGCCAGTCGAAAAGGTGGTAGTCGCCCTGCTCGAAGTAGACGACCGGCGCCGCGTGGCGCAAGATGCACTCGTAAATCTCCCGCCAGTAGGTCGCCACCACGAGGTCGCAGGGGGGGATGCCAATGGTCAGCTCTTGTGCGAAGGGCACCCGGATATAGCCGACCGCGTCGTCTATTGGAAACCATAGGGGCTTCTCGAAATGCGAGATCAGCGTCACCCGCTGCCCGTGGCGCGTCAGGTGGTTTGCGTGCTCCAAAATGATTTTGGTGCCGCCGCAGACCCCCACATGGGTCATGACATAGACGATGTGCAGCGGGCCGCGCCGTCTTTCGCCCCGCGCCAGCTTTTGCCGGGACGCGCCCTTCAAGCTCGCTTCCCGCCGCGCAAACTCCTGCGCCCTAAACTCCTGTAAGCCCTGCAAGCCGAGCTCCTTTCAGCGAGTCGTCCTCCGCCGGCATGAAGGGCTGCGGGCGGACTTCACCGAGGTAGCTCAGGATGTTTTTCCAGGCGCGCTGCGCCCGCCGGAACCCCTCGCAGTGCTTTTGCACGTTTTGATGGTAGCGCTCGAGCTCAAAGGCGACGTCCATAAAGGCCTTTTTGTCGAAGTAGGCGCAGATTTTGGGCAGCGTCTCGGCAAGCCTGTCACGCATGTCCCGGATTTTCTCGTCGTACAGCCCCGGCTGTGTGAGGTAGAGCAGCAGCGGCTTGTAGCGCACCCAGCCGATGCAGGCCCGGTAGAAGCGGGAGACGACGGCCTCGTCGTCCGCCGTGATGGGGCGGAGGTGGACCGGCAGCACGCCGTCCATGATGTGCCCGTATGTCGAAAAACCGTCGTGAAACGCGTAGCAGGGCACCCGCAGCACTTTGCGCTCCCCTAAGAGCGTGCTGAGAAAAGTGTCCTCGCCCCGGGCGCCCGGCGGATTGTAAAAGGCGAAAATGCGGGCGGGGTCGGTGAGGTTGATGCAGAGATTTCCGCCCGAGATGAACTTGGCGCCGTTTTGCTCCCGGACTTCAATCGCCTCGTCGCTGATCAGCACGTTGGTGTCGGCGTAAGTCACCCCGCCGCTGTCCATGACCTGTTTGATGTTGTCCCAACTGAGAATGTCGTTGCTGATGGCCTCAATAAACGAGCGAAAATCCGCCTCCCCCAGCGCCCCGCCAAAGTCGATGTGCGGTATGGGCGAAATGTAGCCGCAGTGGTGGCCGTGGGTGATGTCGGCGTTTTCTATGTACTGCAAATGCGTGCTCAGCACGCTTTGGCCGCTCCAGATGGCGTGGGCCCGGGTCTTGGTGACCGCCAGCGGGTACTCGTCGTCGTCTAAAAACAAGAGCGAATCGATGCCGAGCTTGATGGCGTTGTATAAAACCGTGTTGCGCATGCCCGCATACCCACCGCCAAAGAGGAGCCGGATATCCTCCTCATCCGCGACGCCAAGCCTTAAAAGCTCGTCGGTCTCCCGCTGCATGGCGGCGCTTCCGACAAAGTGAATGTCGTCAATCAGGTCGGACACGCGGGGGCTGACATTGGTGAAATCCACTCGCCGGGTGTTGTTGTATGTGAGGTCGTAGGCGACCACGACATGGAGCCGGACATTCTCCTCAGTCAGGCCGTTTTCCATCCAGCTGTAAGCATAAGTTTTCAGCACCTGCTGAAAAGTTTTTCTGCCGGTGGCAAACCCGATGCCGATATTTTTCGGCGCTCGTCTATCCATTTTTTCGTCATCGCCTTTCTCTGCCAGATAGATTTAAT
>DATMXT010000035.1:0-5781 GCA_035561375.1 Terriglobales bacterium
GTGAGGCAGGCCCGTTTACGGGCGGCAAGTAACAGTCCAATCGCGGCTGGCAGACCGTATTACACGTTTAACGTGTTGCGAGGAACAGAGGGCTATGCCCGCATATGAAGAACCCCCGGCTTCGCCGGGGGGTCTCTTTTAGTCTGTACAGACGAGGTCTTTCAGTTTTTCAAGCGTCGCGTCGCCGATGCCGGACACCCGGGTCAGCTCCTCGACGGTCCCATAGGGACGCCCCTCAACGATGCGCTGCGCGAGGACCGGGCCGATGCCGGGCAGCAGCTCAAGCGCATCGGCCGGAGCTTCGTTGATGTTCATTTTCCCCTCCTCGGACCAGTAGGGGGAGGCGTCAGCGGTTTTGGCGCCGTCCATGGCGTCGGCGTCGACCGTAAAGCCGCGCGAAAACCAAGCCGGGCGCCCCTGAAAGAGGATGAGCAATATGAGAGACGCGGCGCAGATGAGGACAAGGCCGGCCGTAAACCCCTTGGCCGTATGCCGCTCCTCTTTGGTCTCTTGCTCTAAAGGAGTCTGCGCCGGTGCCCGGTTCATCGGTTGCGGCGAAGTCTTGGCGGAGAGGGGGCGCGCATCGTGGTGCGCACGGTCTCCTCCGGCGTGAACTCCTCGGGCGCGCCGTCTGACGTGAAGCGCATGTGGACGGCTTTTGTGCCGGTGATGCGCTCGAGCTCGCGGAGCTTGGGCGCGTCGTCCTCGCCGTAATAGAAGGTGAAGGACTCGCCCTCCTTGCCGGCCCGGCCTGTGCGGCCGATGCGGTGGAGATAGTGGGGCGTCTCGTCCGGAATGTCGTAGTTGATGACGGCGTCGACGTCGTCGACGTCGATGCCTCTGGCCGCGACGTCGGTCGCGACCAAAACGGGCAGCTTGCCGGCCTTAAAGTCGTTCATGACCTTTGTGCGGGCCTGCTGGCGCATGTCGCCGTGCAGGCACTCGGCCGCGAGCCCGCGCTCTTTGAGGCGGGCGGCCAGCATGTCGGCCATGCGCTTGGTGTTTGTGAAAATGATGACCCGCTCGAAGCCGCGGGCTTTGATGAGCCGCACGCAGTCCTTGGTCTTTTGCGCGCCGACCGACTCGATGATATACTGCCTGATTTTGGGCTTTGACTCCTCGGTGCGCTCGACCGTCAGCTCCTGCGGGTTTTTCTGATAGAGCCAGGACATGTCCATGACCTCGCGGGAGATGGTGGCCGAGAACATATTGAGGTTGCGCCCCTTCGGGGTCTTTTCAATGAGATACCGCACGTCCTTGAAAAAGCCCATGTCGAGCATTTTATCGCACTCGTCGAGCACGACCCGGCGCACGGCGTCAAGCCGCACATGCCGGTGCTTGAAGAGGTCGATGAGCCTGCCCGGCGTCGCGACCAGAATCTGCGGATTATTTTTCAGGGCCTTGACCTGCCGGTCAATGGGGTCGCCGCCGTAGACCGTGACCACCTTGACCCCCGGCTTGAAGGCGGCGAGCGCCCTGAGATCGTCTGAAATCTGGAGCGCGAGCTCCCTTGTCGGGGCCAGCACCAGCGAAGTGACGGCCTTGCCCTCGGGGTCGGTCTCCTGCACGATGGGAATGCCGAAGGCGCAGGTCTTGCCGGTTCCGGTCGGGGCCTTGGCCACGACTTCGCCGCCCTGCAGCAGCACCGGAAGCGCCTTGCGCTGTATTTCGGTCATCTCTTCGTAGCCCATTTGCTCAATTGCCTGCAAAACTTCGCTTTGCAGGCCGAGCGAGGAAAATGTGTTGTCCTGCACTTTTTTCACCTTTGTCAAATATTATCGGCGTTGTATACCATAAACGCGCACCGTTTATGGTATGGACGCATGTGCGTTCGCCCAAAGGGCGAAAACCGCACGCGGAATACAATTCGTATAATCGCTGCGGCGCAGCTTATAATGGTCGCATGTGCATTTCGGCTAAGGCCGAAAAATGCACACGGAGCACAATTCCGTATAATCGCTGTACCGCAGCGATTATACCATGTTTGCGGGAATAATGCAAATAGTTAAGCCGGATATTGCCAAACGTGGCAATTTGGTGTAAACTATTCTATATATAAGAAGATATGGGGGTGAGGGCGTGGATAAAGGCCAGATCAGGCGAAACATCAAAGAGCTTGCCAAGCGAATGCTTAAGGGCGGCCGGGGCCTTGCCCTGCTCGTCCTGCTGCTTCTCACCCTGATTCAACTGGGGTTTACAGCGCTCGACAAGCTTGTGGCCATCGGCCTTGGTTACGCCCCCGCGACGCCGCTTGAGGTGCTGATGCTCGACTGGCGGTATTCACTGCTCAGCACGCTGCTGTCAATAGGCGGCCTGCTCATCTCCATTCCACTGTCCTTCGGGGTCAGAGACTGGTATGTCGAACTCGGAGCCGGCAACAAGGAGACTTTGGGCTACGTTTTCGGCTGGTTTTCGACGACGCAGCGCTTCTGGCGGGCCATTGGGCAGACCTTGCTCATCGGGCTTCGCAGCTTTCTCTGGGTCCTGCTCTTCGCCGTACCCATGGTCGCGGCCATGGCAGGCGCCGTTTTCACGGGAGTGTTTGCGCTGACACAAACCGATATGTGGCGGTACGGACACGACCCCGAATATGTGCTTGCGGCGCTCGGCGCCCTGTGGCCGGTCATCCTGCTCTATCTCGTGTGGTTTACGGCGGTAGGCATATGGCTCATGCGCTACGCGGCGGCTCCGTATATCCTTGTCCGCCATCCGGACTGGACGGTGCGGGAGAGCATTTCGGAGAGCGTTGCCGTCATGAGGGGACACCGCATTGAGTACGCGGTTTTCGGGCTCAGCTTTTTCGGCTGGTTTTTACTGGTCCCCGTCACCTTCGGCATTTTGCTCCTCTGGCTTTTGCCCTACTTTTTCGAGTCGACCGCGTTATTCTTCCAGTACGTCGAAGATGCCTATTCAATTCCGGGGGCGGCCGGCCCCTTAGACCAAACGAATATTACGGAGGGAACAAACACACATGAGTGAACGAGAAACATTTTATATATCAACCCCCATCTATTACCCGTCGGACAATCTCCACATCGGCCACGCCTACTGTACCGTCGCCGCCGACGCCATGGCCCGCTTCAAGCGGCTTGAGGGATACGACGTCATGTTCCTGACCGGCACCGACGAGCACGGCCAGAAAATCGAGCGCAAGGCCATTGACGCCGGAAAGACCCCCAAGCAGTATGTCGACGACATTGTGGCCGGCATCAAAGAGCTGTGGCAGGTCATGGGCATTTCCCACGACCGCTTCATCCGCACGACCGACGATTACCACGTCGCCGCCGTGCAGAAAATGTTTAAGATGATGTACGACAGGGGCGACATCTACAAGAGCGAGTACGAAGGCTGGTACTGCACCCCCTGCGAGTCCTTCTGGACGGAGCACCAGCTGGTCGACGGCAAGTGCCCCGACTGCGGCCGCGAGGTCGAAAAGACCAAGGAGGAGAGCTATTTCTTCCGGCTCTCCAAGTACCAGAAGCCGCTTGAAGACTACTACGCCAGACACCCGGATTTCATTTCACCCCCCTCGCGGCTCAACGAGATGCTGTCCAATTTCATTCGGCCGGGGCTTGAAGACCTCTGCGTCTCCCGCACCTCCTTCAAGTGGGGCATTCCGGTCACCTTCGATGAGAAGCACGTCATTTACGTCTGGGTCGACGCCCTCTCGAACTATATCACGGCGCTGGGTTGGGGCTCGGACGACGACAGCCTCTACAAGAAATACTGGCCGGCGCAGGTGCATCTCGTCGGCAAGGAGATCGTGCGGTTCCACACCATCATCTGGCCGGCCATGCTCATGTCCATTGACGAGCCGCTGCCCGAAATGGTCTTCGGCCACGGCTGGCTGCTCTTAGCCGGCGGCAAAATGAGCAAGTCCAAGGGCAACGTCGTCGACCCCAGAGTCCTGTGCGAGCGCTACGGCACCGACGCCATCCGCTATTTCCTGCTGCGGGAAGTGCCCTTTGGTGCCGACGGCGTCTTCTCCAACGAGTCCCTGATCAACCGCATCAACTCGGACCTCGCCAACGACCTCGGCAATCTCGTGAGCCGCACCCTGACCATGGCCGACAAATATTTCGACGGCAAGGTGTCGGCCACCGGCTTTACCGACCCGCTTGACGACGCCTTGAAAACCCAGCATGCCGAGACCGTCAAAAACTACACTGAGGCGATGGAGAAGATGCTCTTCTCGAACGCTTTCACTGAGGTCTTCAAGCTGGTCTCGAGGGCCAACAAGTATATTGACGAGACCATGCCCTGGAAGCTCGCCAAAGACGAGGCGAATCTTTCGAGGCTCCAGCAAGTCATCTACAACCTCTGCGAGGCCATTCGCACCGTCGCCATCCTCTGCCTGCCCGCAATGCCCGATACCAGCGCCAAAATTCTGTCGCTGCTCGGCATCGGGGAAGAGGCCAAGGGCTGGGACACGGTCGGCAAGTTCGGCTCCACCGCCGCCTTCAACACCGGCAAGAGCGAGATTCTCTTCCCCCGCATCGACCTTGAAAAAGAGCTCGACAAGCTCGAAAAGGAAGAGGAGAAGCGCAGGGCCGAAGCTGAAAAAGCCGCAAAGAAAGCCGAGAAGAAAGCGGATAGCCACGCGGCCGAGGCAGCCCCTCAGGTGACCATTGACGAGTTTGCGAAGCTCGACCTGCGAGTTGCCGAGATCGTCGCCTGCGAGCAGGTCGAGGGGGCCGACAAGCTCTTAAAGCTCTCTCTCAAGCTCGGGGACGAGAGCCGCACCATCGCCTCCTCCATCCGCGAGTGGTACAGTCCCGAACAGCTTGTCGGGCGCAGAATCATCGTCGTGGCCAACCTCAAGCCCGCCGTCATTCGCGGTGTGGAATCGAAAGGCATGCTGCTGGCCTGTGACAACAGCGAAACCGACTGCCGTCTCATCTTTGCCGACGACTGTGAGCCCGGCAAGAAAGTCAGATAAAACGTACGCATATCCGGTACGGACGGCCTTCCCGGCCGTCCGTATTGTTGCATTTTTCGAAAGGAACAAAATCAGCCATGACACTTTTTGACTCACACGCCCACTACTGCGACGGGCAGTACGACGGCGACCGCGAGCGCCTCCTTGCCGCAATGCCGGACGCCGGCCTTGTCGGCATCCTGAATGTCCCGAGCGACCTTGAAGAGGCTGCCCGCTGCATCGCGCTTGCGGCCGGCTACCCCTTCATGTGGGCCGCGGCCGGCGTCCACCCGCAGCTGGCTGACGGCTGGACAGGGGAGAGCGAGGCACAGCTGCGCCGGCTTTTGACCCTGCCCAAATGCGTGGCCTTGGGGGAGATCGGGCTTGACTATGTCGTGGGCGAAGTGCCCAAAGACATACAAAAAGCTGTATTTTTACAACAGCTCAAAATCGCCCGCGAGATGGATAAACCGGTGATTATACACGACAGGGAGGCCCACGGCGACACCTTTGACATGCTGAAAAATTCGGGCTGCCGCGGCGTGCTGCACTGCTATTCCGGCGGGGCGGAGCTTGCGTGCGAACTTGTAAAACTCGGCTGGTACATCTCCTTTGCGGGCGTCGTCACGTTTAAAAATGCCAAAAAAAGCCGCGAGGTCGTGCAGGCCGTACCGTCTGAAAAATTATTGATAGAGACCGATTCTCCCTATCTGGCGCCCGAGCCCTATCGCGGCACCCGCAATGACTCCCGGCTTGTCCGGTACACCTGCGAGGCGGTAGCGGCACTTCTCGGCATGGCGCCGGAGGCCCTGGGGGCGCTCACGGCCGACAATGCCCGCCAATGTTTTTCGTTGTAATATTAC
>DATMXT010000036.1:0-7765 GCA_035561375.1 Terriglobales bacterium
CTCCCCCGCCGAAAGCCTTGCCAGCAGCAGCTCCCCCCGCTCGCGGATGTTGTGCTCGTAGTAGCTGAGCATGGGCTTTGAGAGCCCAAGGTGGCCCATGAGCTTTGCCGTGACTCTGGTGTCCTCAGCCGCCACAAGGTCGACGCCGGCCAGCACTTCGGCCGCCCGCGGCGCAAGGTCGCCGAGGTTGCCGATGGGTGTGCCGACGAGATAGAGCGTTCCCTTTTCTATTTGCAAGACTTTGCCTCCCCGCCGGCCCTTCCGGCATAGATTTCGCGCACTTCGGCGCTCTCCGCTCCGTTTTCCATGACGACAAGCGGGGCCTCGAACAGGATGCCGGGCGCACCGCCCGCGCGCGCCTCAATGAGGATAAGCGTCGGCGGCCTGTCCGCGGCCGGGTGCACCATGCGCACCCGCTTTGGCTCAAGCCCCGCCCCCCGCAGCGCACAGAACACATCGCACAGCCGCTCGGGGCGGTGCACCATAAAAAGCCGCCCGCCCGGGGTGAGCAGCCATTTGGCTGCCCTTGCAACCTCTCCGATTGTGGCCGTAAGCTCTTGCTTTGCGAGGTTGATTTCATCGGCCTCTGAGGGCGCGCCGCTCCCAGCCCTGAGGTAGGGCGGGTTGACCGTGACGGCCTCAAAGGAGGAGGCCGGCAGCAACGCCTCTATTTCGCGCAGGTCGCCCTGAATGAGTTCAATGTCCGAAAGGTCGTTTGCGGCGATACTGCGCCGCCCCATCTCGACGTATGGGCCCTGCAGCTCCACCCCGACGATGCGCTTCGCCCTGCCCGACAGCAAAATCGGGATGATGCCGCCCCCGGCGCAGAGGTCGCAGACGGCGTCTGCCGGGCACAGCCGCGCAAAGTCGGCCAGCAGCACGGCGTCGAGACCGAATTTGAAGCCGTCTGTTTTCTGGAAAATAATCCTGCCGGCGCGCAGCAGGTCGGCCCGCTCGCCGGGCAGTGGGCTCCGGTTTGGCATATAGGTTTCCCTCCACCTGCCCTGACGATGCAGGGGGCTGCTTTCGCAGCCCCCCGTTCATCTCTTAATTAATCGTTTTTACGCCTGCTTCGGGGCGCCGACAGGGCAGACAGATGCGCAAGCGCCGCACTCAACACAGGTCTCGGGGTCGATTTTGTACTTTCCGCCGTCCTCGGAAATAGCGCCGACAGGGCACTCTCCGGCGCAGGCGCCGCATGCGATGCACTCGTCGCTGATGACGTATGCCATGGGGAAACACCTCCTTGTTTGATGATTTTATCATAACGTGATTCGTCGAAAAATGCAAGAGCTTTTTTCAGGTACAAAAGTCCGCCTGTCGGCGTCCGAAAGCCGCGTCAGAGCTCAATGACGCCGTATTTTTCAAGGATTGGGCGGAGCTCCTCATCCTCGAAATCGCAGGTGCCGTCGTACAGCGCGCGGCCGGGGTAGAGCATGGCCGCCCGCTCAAAGAGCGTCAGGTCGTCGGCCGAAAGACAGAGCGGCAGGCTCAGCATGTACAGGCTCTCGGAAAAGAGCTCAATGTCGTCCACTTCGCGCAGGTGGATTTTGACGGCGTCGACCCCCGACTGTTCGGCGTCGTATATGTCCTCGTCAAGTCCGGGGCCGACAAAAAGCGGCTCCGAAATGTCGAGCATGGGGTCAATGAAGTGGGCCTCACGGGAAGTGGCCGATATGATGACCTCGTCCTCCTTGGGCCCCGCCGTCACCTGGCCCTGCGAAAACCCCGCGAGCTCAATGCCGGCAAGCTGAGCGTACTCGGCCACGGCGCCGGCGCCGGTGAAAATCGATTTCGCGCCGGCCTCAAGGCAGCTTCTGACATGTGCGGCGTACCGGCCGGGGGACATCAGGGTTCTCTCGTACCCATCCTGCTCATAGGCGTCGAGCTTGACAAAGAGCGGCACTGCGGCATAGGGGTAGAGGCGGGCGAGCTGCTGCGCGGCGACGTCCGGCCGGTTGTAGCAGGACAGGCCGAAGGCGGCGCAGCCGATGCCCTGGCAGACGGCGAGGCAGGCCATGACGTCGGTCTCCCCCACCATGCCGTCCCCGTCGCAAGAGGCCGACACGATGACGGGAAGGTCCGTCGCCTCTTTAGCCGCAAGCAGGGCCGCGCGGCCCTCCGACAGGTCCTGCATGTCGAATATCTGTATGAAGTCAAATCCGGCCCCTTCAATGGCGGCCGCCTGCTCGGCATAGGCCGCAATGCGCCGGTCAATGTGCCACTCGGTCTCTTCGGGGTCGGGGCAGGGCCGGACGGCGGCGCCGAACACCATCTCCCCGTCGGCCCGTTCGCTTCGGGAGAGCAGCTTTGCGGCGTACTCCGCAAGCCGGCCCTCATAGCCGGTGCCTTCAAGCCGCTGCCGGTTGGCCTCAAAGGCGGGCAGCACGACGGCGTCGCAGGGGGTGTCCAACCAGTCGGCGAGGTCGCCGGTCGGAATGGGCAGAGTACCCTCGACCACCGCCTCGAAATAGAGGGCCGAGCTGTCCTCCCCCACGGCCTGTTCAGTTGGGGCGCAGGCGTCCACCAAATGCGGTTTAGGCCAATAGTCCTCCATTATCCCTATTCCTCCATCATGGCGACGGCAGCGGCGAGCTGGTCGTCATTCTTGACGGTGATCGTCTTGAGGTAGTTGACGGTGTCGGTCAGCGCAATGAGGGTCTCCCGGTCGAACATGCCGGTGACGGCAAGTCCAGCCCGGGTCTGAAATACCGACAGGGCGTAGGCCGTGTCCTCGTCAAAGAGGGTGTCGGCCTCCTTGAGGAAGCCGAGCAGCACCAGCCGCTGCTCAAGGGCGCGGGTTGCCGCCGACTCGGCCCCGATGCGGGCCAGCGTGAAGTTTTCGAAGTTGAGGGGGTCGCAGGCCGGCAGCACCCGGGGGGTTTCGGAGTTGACAAGGTACACGTCGGGGGCGACCCCGAGCTCGTTGTATTTGCGGCCGGTCGGCGTCGTGGCCTGAAGGGTCGTGATGGCGGCGATGGTGCCGTCGTCCAGCGTGAAGTAGGTCTGGCCGATCGCCTTGCCGTAAGTGGCCGTGCCGATGACGGTGGCGAGCTGGTATTCCTGGAGCACGACGGCGAAGAGCTCGGCAGCCGACGCGGTGTGCCCGTCGACCAGAATGACCATTTTCCCCATCTCACGGCCGCGGCCGGTCGTGGAGTAAGTGACCGACTTGGTCTCGTCCCGCGGAATGACGGTCGTGATGGGCTTGCCCTCGCCGGGAATCAGGTAGTTGAGCATGTCGAGCACGACCGCAAGGTCGCCGCCGGGGTTGCTTCTCAAATCGAAAACGACGTTATCAATTCCGGCCTCGTTTATGGTCTCGAGGAAATCGTAAAACTCAAAGAAGGTGAGAAGCCCCGAAAAGTCGTTGATGCGGCAGATGGCGTAATCTTCTTTGAGCTCATAGGTGACCGTGACCACCGTCAGCTCCTCCCTGACCATTTCAAAGGAGAGCAGCTCGCCGGTCGCCGGCCGCAGCACGTTGTAGACCACTTTCGTGCCGACCTCGCCGCGGGCAAATTCGGCAACCGTATCAATGGTCAGGTTCTTGACCGGGTGCCCGTCGATTGAGACGATGACGTCTCCCACCAGGATGCCGGCCGTCTCTGCCGGGCTTCCGGGCGTGAGCTCCGTGACGGCGAGCCCCGCATTCTGAATGGCGACCGTGACGCCGATGCCGCCGTAAATTTTCTCGGCGTCAAGGGCGGCGACCTCTTCGGGGTCGAGGTAATGGGAGTATTTGTCCCCCGACGACATCAGGGCGTCGACCAGCTCCCGGTAGAGCGCGGGGTCCTCCTCCATGAGCAGCTTAATGGCGTCGAGCAGCATGTCCTCCGGCGCCTTATCGAGATAGTAATACTCGTTGTAGAGGTCGAAAATCTCTTTGAATTTGGCGAAGTCCCGCTGTTCGCCGGTTGCGGCCGTGGCGGGCTCAGCGGCGTCTTCCGCGTAGCCGACAAGGGAAAATACAAGGGCAAGGGCCAAAATCAGGGCCCAAGTTCGCTTGCTGAGATAAGCGGTTTTCATATGAACTCCATTTCACATGCGGGCATTCAAGTCCCGCGTCGTTTGGGGCCCGAAAGTCTTCTATCCGGATTTGACGGGCTACATCCTGTCGGGGCAGGTGACGTTGATGATGGACAGCACGTTGCGCAAAACCTGCGCCGTCAGCTCACAGAGCTTGAGACGGGCGTCCATGACGGACTCCTCCTCGCCGCGGACCCGGCAGGCGTTGTAGAACTTGTGGAAAGTGGAGGCCGTCTCCATGACATATTTGGTCATGCGGGAGGGGTCGAGGCTGTCGGCCGCCATGATGAGCTCCTGCGGCAGCTTGGCGAGGTGTTTGATGAGGTCAGCCTCCTCGGGGGCCGTGAGCACACTGAAGTCGACTTCGGCGGCGGACTTTGGCGTGACGCCCTCGGCCGCCAGGTTGCGCAGGATGGAGCAAATGCGGGCGTGGGCGTACTGGACGTAGTAGACCGGGTTGTCGCTGTCCTCCTTGACCGCGATGTCAAGGTCGAACTCCATCTGAGTGTCGTTTTGCCGGGAGCAAAAGAAGAACCGGGCTGCGTCGACTGAAATTTCATCAAGGAGGTTTGACAGCGTGACGGCCTTGCCGGTGCGCTTGCTCATGCGCACAATCTCGCCGCCCCGCACCAGCCGGACAAGCTGCATCAGGATGAACTTGAGGCGGGTCGGCTCAAGGCCGATGGCCCGCATGGCCGAGGCGAACCGGATGGCGTGGCCGTGGTGGTCGGCGCCCCAGATGTCGACGACGGTGTCAAAGCCCCGCGTGACGAACTTGTTGTAGTGATAGGCGATGTCGCCCATGTAGTAGGTGTAAAAGCCGGTGCTCTTGCGCAGCACCTCATCCTTTTCGCTGCCAAACTTCGTGGCGGCAAACCACAGGGCCCCGTCGGCCTCGTAGAGGGCGTCGTTTTGTTTCATGGCGGCAAGCGCAATGTCGACGGCGCCGCCCTCCCCGTAGAGCGAGGACTCCTTGAACCACACGTCGTGCACGATGCGGTAGCGGGCGAGGTCCTCCTTCATGCGCTCAATGTTGCGCGTGAGGGCGAAGTCGCGCAGCTTTGCGCGGCGCTCCTCCTCGGGCGCGTCCTTTAAGGCGTCGCCGTGGAGTTCAAGATAGGCCTTGGCGTGCTCTATGACGTCCTCCCCGTGGTAGCCGTCCTCCGGAAAGGGGTAGCTCGCGGTGTCGCCCATCAGCTCAAAAAAGCGGGACTCCATCGATTTGCCCAGCAGGTCGACCTGGTTGCCGGTGTCGTTGAGGTAAAATTCCCGCTCGCAGTAGAAGCCTGTCCACTGAAAAATGCTGCTGAGCACGTCGCCCAAAACGCCGCCGCGGGCGTTTCCGAGGTGCATCGGCCCCGTCGGGTTGGCCGACACGAACTCCACCTGTACCCGCTTTCCTTCGCCGTAGTCGCTCTTGCCGAAGTCGGAGCCCGCCTCATCGATGGCGGCAAGCGCCGCCCCGTACCAAGCCGCATTCAAAGAAATGTTGACAAAGCCGGGTCCGGCAATTTCGATTTTGTCGATATAGTCACCCTTGTCGATGTCGGCCACCACAATTTCGGCCACTTTGCGGGGGTTCAGTTTCAGGGCCTTTGCCCAGACCATGGCGAAATTGGCCGCGAGGTCACCGTGGCCCTTGTCGCGGGGCTCGCTGACGTCAAAATCTTCCGGAGCGCCGCCCGGCAGCTCCCCACGCACGACGGCCTCCTCATAGGCATTCAGGATTGCGCGCCTCACGGCACTCACCGCGAGTGCATAGGGATTCTTAGGCATTTGTCATTCCTCCGTTTTGGACTTTTATTAAAAAGTTGTTTTTACTCATCAGCTCTCCCATGACCTCAAGCTTGTAGTCCACAAACAACGATCCCCCGGCCTTCGAAAGCCGGTTGATGACCCGGGTCGGGCCCACCGTCATCATGAGGCCGGCGCCGCCCTCCATCTCGTAGTGGCACTGGCTTCGCCGCCCCGGCTCGAAGACCATGGCGGCCCCGCCTCCCCCGCTGCGGTGCAGCGTGACCGTGTTGTCCTTCGTGACCCGAATCGTGGTCTTGGCCCCCTGCATGCCGGTCATCTCGGTCTCGTCGTAGGAGATGACGTAGTCGGTGCCTTCCCGGCCAAACATGCCGTCGGTGATGAGCTCCACCTCATCGTCGCCGCCCTCAAAGAACTGGCGGCCCTTTATGGATATTTTTGCCTTTTCCATGGTTTAATACTCCTCTATGGGGATCTGTGTGACGTCCGCGGGCGCCGGCCCGCCCAAAAACGCGCCGGCAAGTCTTGCAAACTGCTCGGTGCTGTCGCTGACAAAATACCGCTCCCTCCCCTGCCCGTCGCAGGGGCTGATGAGGGGCTGAAGCCGGCGCACGGTCTCGGCGCCCGGGTCGATGAGGGTGACCCCCTCGCCGCACCGCGCGGCGATGAGGGGCGCAATGAGCGGGTAGTGGGTGCAGCCCATGATGAGGGTATCGATGCCGGCTTCAAGCAGCGGCGTGAGGTATTCGTCGACCAGCATTTCGGTGATGCGGTGGGTGTTGCGCCCGTCCTCCACGAGCGGCACTAAAAGCGGACAGGCGTTTGAGGCGACATCGTAGTCCGACAGACCTCGCTCATAGGCTCCCGAGCGGATGGTGGCCGGCGTCCCAATGACGCCGATGCGGCCGTTTTTTGTGGCGGCCTTGGCCGCCTCGACCGCGGGCTCTATGACCCCGATGACCGGCAGCCCGATATCCCCAAGTCGGGGAAGTGCCGCGCTGCTCACGGTGCCGCAGGCGACGACGATGCATTTGACGTTAAAGCTCAGCAAAAACCGAATGTCCTGCTTGGCGTATTTGAAGATCGTTTCGGCGCTTCTCGTGCCGTACGGCACCCGGCCGGTATCCCCGAAATATACAAGGGACTCTTGGGGCAGCGCCCTGCGCAGTTCGCGGACTGCCGTCAGCCCGCCGAGTCCCGAGTCAAAGACCCCGATGGCCCTGTTGTCCAAATCAATCAGCTCCGTCAACGTATTGCTACAATATAACTCAGAAGTATAGCACAATATGCCACCCGCTTCAACAAATGACGGAGCATGGCTGTTTTTTTATAAGAGAAGCCGTCCCTATCCGCCGTACCGCACGGGTTTTACCCCTTCGGTCACAGTGGCGACGCGGTCCTTTGCGCCGGAATACCCGTCGAGCAGCCGGGAGAGCCTTCCCGCAGAGGCCGCCGTCCCGTCGAAATAGACGGCGGTTTTCCACTGGATGCGCCCGGCCACCGACCCAAGCGAGATGTCCGGGGCCTCAACCGCCGTGTCAAAGTTGACGTCCTACACGACAAAGCCCGCGTTTGTCAGCTCTCTGTAGAAGGCGGCCGAGCCGCCCGGCGCCAGCACGAGGCAGCTCGAGGTTTTGATGGCCCGCTCCATGAGGGCCTGCGCCCGCCCGAGCGACTCAATGGCGGCCGCGCTGTCGGTCCCGCCGGGGACGTAGAGCCCGATGGTCTGCCCCGCGACATAGACTTCGCGCAGGGCTCCGGGGTTGGCCGCAATGTCGGACGCCGTAAAGAAGAACGCCCCCGGGGCCCCCCGCGTCGACAGCTGCCGGAGATGGTTTGTCACCTGCCCCGGAAGCGCGCGGATGAGAAAATACATCGTCGTCGCGCCGGTCTCACTCTGCTGGAAGCTTGTCATGGAGGCCTCGACGGCGGCGATTTCCCCGTCTGAGAGTCGCTGCCGGCCGGTCGTAATGCGAAGGGC
>DATMXT010000037.1:0-5922 GCA_035561375.1 Terriglobales bacterium
GTTTGCATTCGGGGGATTTGCTTGATCATCATAGACATCAGGGAGCCGGACGAGGCCATCGTCAACATTCCGCTTTCAAAACTTGAACGCGAAATCGCGGGGCGCGCGCATCGCGGCGAGCGGATTGTGCTGCTCTGCGAAAGCGGAGCCCGCAGCAGGGCCGGAGCCCTGCTGCTGCGGGGGCTTGGCTATGAGAACGTCTGTACGCTATCCCTTAAAACGTTTGAGGGCCAGTGCGTTGAGGACGACCGAGACTGAGCTTGCGGCCATGGCCCCGCCCGCAATCATGGGGTTTAAGAGCGGGCCGCCGAAGTAGTAGAGCAGCCCCGCTGCAACCGGGATGCCGGCCGTATTGTAGGCAAATGCCCAGAACAGGCCGCCCTTGATGCGGGCGACTGTCGCCCGCGAGAGCGCGATGGTCTTGGGCACGCCGCCGAGATCCCCCGACATGAGCACGACCTGCGCCGACTCCACCGCCACGTCGGTTCCGGTGCCGATGGCCATGCCGACGTCGGCCGTCGCCAGTGCCGGCGCGTCGTTGATGCCGTCGCCGACCATGGCGACCTTGCGCCCCTCGGCTTTGAGCCGCTCGATTTCGGCGGCTTTTTTGTCGGGCAGCACATCCGAGATGACTTTGTCGATGCCCGCCTGCTTTGCGATGGCCCCCGCCGTCACGGCGTTGTCGCCCGTCAGCATGACGGGTTCAATGCCCATGTGGCGCAGCCGCTCAATTGCGGCGGCGCTGGTCTCCTTGAGCTTGTCGCGGGCCGACAGAAGTGCGGCAAGCGAACCGTTCGCCGCAATGAACATGAGCATTTTTCCTTCGGCCGAAAGGCGCGCCTCGTCGGCCTGTGAAGCTGTGAGGTCAACGCCCCGCTCCTCCATGAACCGCCGGTTTCCGGCCAGCACCTGGACTCCCTCCACGACGGCCTCAACGCCTCGGCCCGGCACTGCCGCGAAGTTCTCGGCCTGCGGCGCGCCGTCGCCTGCCGCGGCGACAATGGCCTTGGCCACAGGGTGCTCCGAGCCGCGCTCGGCCGCGGCTGCAAGCCGCAGCGCCGCCTCAGCCGTCTGCCCGTAGGGAATGACGTCTTCAAGGGCCGGACGTCCCTCCGTGATGGTGCCGGTCTTGTCGAGCACCACGGTGTCTACGCGGCCCGCGCTCTCAAGCGCCTCGCCGCTCTTGATGAGGATGCCGAGCTGCGCACCCTTGCCGGTGCCGACCATGATGGCGGTCGGCGTGGCAAGTCCCAAAGCGCAGGGGCATGCGATGACCAGCACCGAGACAAAGACGGTCAGCACAAACGCGGTGTCCTTGCCCTGAAAGGCCCAGAAGACTGCGGCCGCAATCGCGACGCCCATGACCACCGGCACAAAGACGCCGGACACCTTGTCGGCAAGCCGCGCAATGGGGGCCTTTTTGCCCTGCGCCTCTTCGACAATCTCAATGATTTTGGCCAGGGCCGTGTCGCTTCCGACCGCCGTCGCCACAAAGTCCAAAACGCCCTCTCCGTTGATGGCGCCGCCCGTGACGGCGTCCCCCACCGTCTTTTCGACCGGCAGGCTCTCGCCTGTCAGCATTGACTCGTCGACCGACGAGTGGCCGCTCTCGACGACGCCGTCGACCGGAATGGCCCCGCCGGGGCGCACCCGGAGCTTGTCGCCGACCGCGACCTCTTCAACGAGCACTTCGACCTCGGCGCCGTCTCTGATGATGACGGCGGTCTTGGGCGCAAGCCCCATGAGCCGCTTGATGGCCTCCGAGGTCGCCCCCTTGGCCCGCTGCTCAAAGTGCTTGCCCAGCATGACCAGCGTGAGCACGACGGCCGCCGACTCATAGTAGACGGCCTGCATATCCGCCATGCCGCCCATGCCGCCCATCTCGCTGCCTATCGCTTTCAGGGTGACATAGAGGCTGTACAAAAACGCCGAGCCCGTGCCGATGGCGACAAGCGAGTCCATGTTGGGCGCGCGGCCAATGAGATGGGCGATGCCCTTGGTGTAGAAAGCGCGGCCTGCCCACAGCACCGGCAGCATCAGGCCAAGCTGTAAGAGCAGCATTGTGTCGCGGGGAAGCTCCGGCATCGGAAGGCCCAGCATGCTCCCCATTGCGAGATAGAGGAGGGGCACTGTGAAGACGCCAGCCAAAATGAGCCTCTTTTTGCTGGCCAAAATCGTTTTGGACTCATCGGAGGGCGCGCTTTCGCTCTCCGGCATAAAGGGCTCATACCCCGCCTTTTTGACGGCGGCCATCAGCTCCGACGGGCGCACCTGTACCGGGTCGTACTCGACTTCGGCAAGCCGGGTGACGAGGTTGACCGATGCGGAGGAGACCCCGGCCTTGCGCTTTAAAGCGCGCTCGACCGCGACTGAGCAGGCCGCGCAGGTCATGCCGTTCACGCCGAACTTCAGCGTCCTGACCCCGGTCCCGCCCGCCTTCTCTTCGCCGGACCCGGACTCATTCTTTTCCGGCAAAAAGGGCTCGTAGCCCGCTTTCCTGACAGCCGCGGCAAGCTCCTCCGGCGTCGCGAGTGCCTTGTCGTACTCGACTTCGGCAAACCCGGTGATGAGGTTGACTGAGGCCGACCGCACGCCCTCTTTGCGCTTTAAGGCGCGCTCGACCGCCGCCGAGCAGGCCGCGCAGGTCATGCCGCCGACGCCGAGCTTTAAAGTTTCATATGTTTTATCATTATCTTGCAGATTCTTATCCATGTTTTTCTCCCTATTTACCTTGATAGCTGTTCAAACAGCACGATAAATTCGTTTGCAAGCTCGTCGCTGCCCTCCGCGATATCCGGCATGACGCAGGAATAAAAGTGGCTTTTTGCCAGCTCCTGGCCGAATGCGCGGAGCCCTTTTTCCGCCGCCACCACCTGGTTGAGGATGTCGCCGCAATAGCGGTCCTCCTCCAGCATTGTCATAATACCCTTGATCTGCCCCTCTATTCGGGAGAGCCGATTTTGCATTTGCCGCTTCTCCTGCGGCTCTCTGGGCGCTTTTCGCGTTCTGTAGTGACAGTCCTTGCAGCATTCTCTGTCGTTCAAGTCAATCACCTCCGAATTCATATTATACCCCAGGGGGGTATTTGTCAAGCACAAAAAAAACGAAGATGTTTCCACCTTCGTTTTCATGTCCGAATCCTGTCATTCGAGGAAATAATCCCTGCTGATAAAATGCTTTTTCCCGGTCATGCTGTCGTATGCGCCTTCTCCCACGTACTTGAAACCGAGTTTTTCAATGACCCGCTGCGAGCGCACGTTCTCCACTGCGTGGCGGCAGAAAAACCGCCGCTGCGAAAGCGTTTCTCTTGCAAAATCCAAAATGGCCCTGCCCGTCTCGGTGGCGTAGCCCATTCCCCAGGCGGTTTTCATAAAATTGTACCCGAGCTCAAAGCACCCGTGCGCCTCCACATAGCCGATGCCGGCCGAGCCGATGAGAAGCCCCGTCTCCCGCGAGACGACGCCCCACATATAGCTCGTGTTGCTCTCAAGCCCCTTTTCAACTCCCGCCAGCCACGCGACCGTATCGGCGACGCTCCCGTGGAGCTCCCACACCATAAAGCGCTCGACTTCGGGGTCGCTCGTCCAGCTCACATAGATGTGCCCCGCGTCGGACACGGCAAGCGGACGCAGGATGAGGCGTTCGGTTTCGAGAATCGGCGTTTTCATCTCAGCCGCACTTGCTGTATCCGCAGTTGCGGCAGATGACGCAGCCGCCCTCGTGGGTCACCTCGGCGCCGCACTCGGGGCAATAGCGGACCGAGTCGCCCCCGTCGATATGGGACGGCTCTGCCACCGGCATGGGGCCGCCGAAGTGCTCGGCCACATCCCCGTTGTTTTCTTTGTACTTCATCACTTTGGCGATGACCCGCGCGATGGCGTCGGGACAGGAGGTGGCCTGCATGCCGCCCTGCCGGATGGTCGAGGGGCAGCGGATGCCCTGCAGCTGCTCAATGATGGCCGACGGCTCAATGCCGGAGCGCAGCGCCATGGAGATGAGCCGCGAGGTGGCCTCGCTCTGCGACGGGCACCCGCCGTGCCGGCCGGTGTTGGTGAAGACCTCAACGAGGCCGGTGTCGTCGTAGTTGACCGTGATATAGAGCTTGCCGCAGCCGATTTTCATGCGCTCAGTGAACCCGATTGTGACGTCGGGGCGGCTGCGCGGCTGAATGTGGGCCGGCATAGTCGGCTCCGATGCCGCGGGCGCGCCCTCCGCCTTGTTGACCTTGCCGACATTTAACACCTGCTCGCTGCGGCTGCCGTCCCGGTAGATTGTGACGCCCTTGCAGCCGAGCTTGTAGGCCAGCCGGTAGACCTCGTCGACCTCCTCTTTCGTGGCGGAGTTCGCGAAGTTGACGGTCTTGGACACCGCGTTGTCGACATGCTTCTGAAAGGCCGCCTGCATACGGATGTGGTATTCGGGGCTGACCTCGTGGGCCGAGACAAAGACGCGGCGGATGTCCTCCGGGAGCTCCTCGATGTGGGAGAGGTGACCCTCTTTGGCGATTTTCTTCATGAGCTCGTCGCTGTAGAGCCCCCGCTTTTCGAGCTCCGCCCTCAAAATGGGGTTGACCTCAATCATCTCGGTGCCGTCCATGACATTGCGGATGTAGACATAGGCGAAAACCGGCTCAACGCCGGAGGAGCAGTTTGCGATGATGGAGAGGGTGCCGGTCGGCGCAATGGTCGTGACCGTCGCGTTGCGCATGGGCTCCCCGCCGTGGAAAATACTCTTGTCAAAGGCCGGGAAGCTGCCCCGCTCACGGGCGAGACGCCGGCTTGCCCGCTTACCCGCGTCGTCGATGAAGGCCATCAGCTCCTCGGCCAGCGCGATGCCCTCCTCGCTGTTGTAGGGGATTTTAAGCAGCAGCAGCATGTCGGCAAAGCCCATGACCCCGAGCCCGATTTTGCGGGAGGCCTTGGTCGTCTCGTCAATGATGTCAATCGGGTACTTGTTGGCGTCGATGACGTTGTCGAGAAAGTGCACCGCGTCGTCGACAATTCCGCCCAGCCGGCCGTAGTTGATGTGGTAGGTGCCGTCCGCCTCGTCGAGCACCGTCACAAGGTTGATGGAGCCTAAGTTGCAGCTCTCGTAGGGCAGCAGCGGCTGCTCGCCGCAGGGGTTGGTCGACTCGATCTCCCCCATGCCCGGCACCGTGTTGGCGGCGTTTAGCCGGTCGAGGAAAATGATGCCGGGCTCGCCGGTCTGCCAGGCGGCCGTTACGATCTTGTCATAGACCTCGCGGGCCGGAAGCTCGGCCACCGGCGTCTTATAGCGCGGATGGATGAGGGCGTAGGGCTTGTCCGCCAGGGCGGCCTCCATGAACGCCTCTGTGATTCCGACTGAGATGTTGAAGTTTGTAATCTCGTTTGTCGCCTGCTTGCAGTCGATGAACTCGAGGATGTCCGGATGGTCGACCCGCAGGATGCCCATGTTGGCGCCCCGCCGCGTGCCGCCCTGCTTGACGGCGTCGGTGGCCATGTTGAAGACCCGCATAAAGCTGACCGGCCCCGACGCGACCCCGCCGGTCGTGCGCACCGTGTCCCCCTTGGGGCGCAGCCGCGAAAACGACATGCCGGTTCCGCCGCCCGATTTATGAATTAAAGCCGCGTTCTTGACCGAATCGAAAATGCCCTCCATGCTGTCCTCAACGGGCAGCACGAAGCAGGCCGAGAGCTGACCTAAGGGCCGCCCGGCATTCATTAGAGTCGGCGAGTTCGGCAAAAACTCGAGCGCCGTCATGCGCTTGTAAAACCGCTCCTCCAGGACCTCAGTGTCGGCGGCGGCGTTGTAGTTTTTGTCCGCCGCCGCAATGGCCCCCGCCACCCGGTGGAACAGCCCCTCGACCGATTCGGTGATGCGGCCGGTCTCCTCTTTTGCCAGATAGCGTTTTTCCAGCACAATCCTGGCATTATCTGTAAT
>DATMXT010000038.1:0-2366 GCA_035561375.1 Terriglobales bacterium
GTTTGCGGAAGTGCGGCAGGGGCGCCGCCGGATGGCGGAAAAACGTCGGCTCGTTTATTTGCCCATTTTCACAAAAGTGCCGGCCGCCCGCTTGACCGGGGCGGCGAATTGTGTCAAAATAAACCCATGGAGATGTTTGGCACAGCGGCAATCCTCGCCGGGGGCAAGTCCACACGGATGGGCTTTGACAAGCAGCGCATCCTGCATGAGCGCGTCACGGCGGCCCTTCGCCGGGTTTTTCCCGACATACTGGTGGTGACGGCGCGCCCTGAGCTCTACCGGAACGTGCGCACGGCGGCGGACGAGTACGCCGGTTGCGGGCCGCTTGCCGGTATTCACGCCGCCGTGAAACATTCGGGGAGCCGCTACGTCTATATCACCGCATGTGACATGCCCGACTTTTCGCCCGAATACGCGGCCTATCTCATGGCGCGCGTCCGGGAGACGGGGGCGCCCGCCTGCGTCACGCTGCGGGAGGGGGGCAAACCCCACCCCTTTCACGGCCTTTACGGGAAGGCGCTGCTGCCGGCCCTTGAGCGCGACCTGACGGCCGGCCTCACCTCGCCCGGCGTACTGCTGGCCGATGTGGGGGCCCTCTTCATTCCGGCCTGCGAGGCGCCCGACATCTTTTGCAACCTCAACACAGAGGCCGAGCTTGCCGTATGGCGGGCAAGCCACGCCGATATAGAATAAGCCTGCGGGCGCGGTATTGCGGGACATGCGCAGCCGCCCCGCTTTGAGCGCGCTTCTCAAGCGCATTTTCCAAGCGACAAGAGACCGGCCTTTATGACATAAATCGCCCGGCCGCCGCTGTATAATCTCATCGGACCCGCCGCTGCCCGCGGTGCGGCAACTGCCGCCGTCCTCACTGAGACGGTATTTTTTTTGCCGGGTCCCAGACCTTTCGGAGGTACATATTCTGAAAACTGCCGGTCGTGTCATTCGAATACTGCTCTTTGGAATGCTCACCGCCTTCTTTGTGGCGTGGGGCAGTCTTTTCATGTCCCAGGGGGGCGAGCCGGCGCCCGAGCTGGACCCTCAAATGACCGTGACCGAATCTGCCTATACCGACGGACAGGGGTTTTTGGTCACCACAAAAACCGAGTACATCACCGGATACCGCTGCACCGTAGAGTTGCCGAAAACCGAAATTGCGGCGCTTGACGACGCCATGCAAACGGTGGCGCAGACATACAGGGAGTCCTTATTTGACTCCGAGGGCGGGGAGCTGCGGGTCTTCGGGGCGACTTCGCGACTTGGCCAGATGGTGTCGGTGCACCTGTCGGCGCGGCTCGACGGGGCTGTCACCGACTACACATGGGTTTATGACACGAAAGAGGGCGTTTTCCGGCAGCTCTCGGACTTCTTTGAAGAGGACGTCTTCCCGCCGCAGGTGCTGGAGCCCATCTGCACCCAAAGGCTTGCGGTCTACACGGGCGGCGAGAAGACTGAGGAAGTCCGGCTTGCCGCGGCGCCCATCGAAGGGAATTACGCGCTTTTCACGCTGTCTCCCGCGGGCATTTGTCTCTATTTTTCCGCCGACGGGCTGGGGCTTACGGGGGCCGCCCGCCGTGTCATCGTGGCGCACGGCGAGGTCGAGCCCCAGAGCACTTACCACATCCCGTCCACAGGTACGCCACTCCTCTGGAAACGGGACCTTCCGGCCGGGCTTCCGCCGCAGGACAGACCCTATAAAATCGCCCTGACCTTTGACGACGGCCCCTCCTATAAGAACACCCCCGTGCTGCTCGAGGGGCTGGCCAAACGGGGTGTAAAGGCCACCTTCTTTATGCTCGGCGTCAACGCCGACAACTATCCGGGCGTGGCGGCGCAGGTGGCGGCGGCCGGCCACCTCATCGGAAACCACTCCTACAGCCATAAGCTTCTGACGCTGCTGTCGGTAGCCGGCGTAAAAAACGAGATTGAATCGGCGGCAAAAGCCATTGAAGAGGCGACCGGCGTCCACCCGACGCTGGTGCGCCCGCCTTACGGCGGGGTCTCCAACACCGTGCTCGCAAACCTTGGCGCGCCCGCCATTTTGTGGTCGGTGGACGTTGGCGACTGGGAGTACGCCGACGCAAATTACATCTGCGAGGCGACGCTTAAAGTCGTCAAGGACGGCGACATCATCCTCATGCACGACACCTACGCGACTTCGGTGGAGGCCGCCCTCATGATCATCGACGACCTGTCCGACAAGGGGTATGCCTTTGTCACAGTCGAGGAACTGATAGAGTCGAGAGGAATGGAGCTTACGGCCGGAAAGAGGTATTATTATGCGCGTCCGTAGAAATTACGGGCAATAAATTAGAAATTTCGGTGATATTGCATAAATTAATGGAAATTAAAAAAAATGACTGGCACAA
>DATMXT010000039.1:0-4165 GCA_035561375.1 Terriglobales bacterium
TTCGGAGAGCCGAGAAAATCAGGCTGTCGAAAAAGTTGTTTTTCGACAGCCAAAAAACCGCCGCTCCGTTTGGAGCGGCGGTTTTGCATATATGTCTAAACAGATGCGGGAAATCAGTCCGCCGCTTTGCCGGCCTTGCTGATTTTGTAGACGCCGAGCGTGACCATGGGCAGCACATAGACGACGAGGAAGCCCCAGCAGATGGTGCCGTAGCCCTTTGCGATGAGGCCGATGAGGCCGAAGGAGGAGACGCAGATGCCGACGATGACAAGGCCGAACGTAATCGTGGGACGCACCCAGGTCGGAACGGGTTTCCCCTGTTTTTCCATGCTCAGCTCAATGCGGTCGTCCACGGCCTTGATGAAGCCGGTGCCGGTCTCAATGAGGGTGCCGAAGAGCACGATCTCAAAAATGACGTAGAGCCAGGTCATGTTGAGCTTGTTGAAAATGACGGTGACGGGGACTTCGGCAGCCATGACGCCGGGCAGGTCGGCGGCCATGGCCAGCATGAGCAGCGCCGCGGGAATGATTCCGATTGCGCCGGCCAGCGTGCCGGAGATGACCACGTCTTTGCGGCTCTTTGCTCCGCGGACAGTGTAGAGCAGCGCCGGCACGATGCCGAGGTTGTAGAAGGAGTATTTCAGTCCGTCAATAAACCAGTTGGCGCCGACCTCAGCCTTTGCGAATTCGGCGGCAATGGTGCTGCCGTACTTCGAGAAGACGATGACCATGAAGAGAATGTACACGGCATAGAGCACGTAGGACCAGAAGGACAGCACATCCTCAATGGCCTTCGTGCCCTTAAGCACCAGAATGATGATGCCGATGGAGAGGAGAATAATGCCAATCCAGGGGCTGAGCCCGGTCATGGTCGAAAGCATGCTGCCGGCCGTCGCGTTGACGACGCCGAGCACAATGAGGAGCAGGACCACATAGCAGACTTCATAGAGAATGCCGGCTTTGCCGAGCAGCTTTCCCATCATGCTGTTGTAGTCGTAAGTCTCGAATACGCGGACAAACTCGAAGGTGATGGCGCAGAGCGCGGACCAAACAACGAGCGTGACGACCATGCCCATCAGGCCGCCAACAAGCCCGTTTACCCCAAAGAACTGTGCGATTTCAGCGCCGGTTCCGTAGCCGCCGCCGATGACGATGGACTGGAAAATAAAGCCGGGGATCAGATACCTCAGTATTTTGTTCTTTGAATCCATTACAGCCTCACTCCTGATAATTACAGAATAATCTATATGAACAGCGTCGCTGTGAATTGTGCTTTACCGTATCCCGAGGTCCACCCGGCGCACCGCCTCAATGAGCCGCGGGGCCTCTTCTTCACGGGGAACCCGCAGGCGTACGCAAGAGGCGTCCATGCAGTCAAACTCGGCGCCCGAAACAGTCAGGATATCCTGCTCCATGAGCAGCGCCTGCAAGTCGACCGCGTCTTCGTGCTTTAAGGCGCAAATCGGCACTCTGTCGTCTGTGACAAGCAGCTTTAAGGCGTTTCCGGTGGCACTGCGCAGCGCCCCCTTGACTGCGGCAATCTGCCCCTTGTGCGCAGTGGGGTAGCCCTGCGCCGACATGGCGGCGGCCGCCGCCTCCCTTGTCAGCTCGCTCATGGCGTAGGGGTTGCTGGCCTTGCCGAGCAGCCCGACAAGCTCGGGGGAGGCGACGAGATAGCCCGCGCGAAGCCCCGCCAGCCCAAAGCCCTTTGAGAAGGTGCGCAGCACAGCCAGGTTGTCGAACTTCGGGAGCAGGGAGATTGCGCTGTCGCCTTTCTCCACAAAATCGGCGTAGGCCTCGTCCATGAGGACGCATGCGTCGCAGGCCTTTGCTTTTTCGGCAATCCGCGCAACCTCGCCGACCGGCAGCAGCTGCCCCGTGGGGTTGTTCGGGTTGTCGATGTAGACAAACGAGGTCTCCTCAGTGACTCTGGCGAGCAGCGCCTCCGCGTCGAGGCGGTACTCGGCGTCTGCCGGGGGAATTCCGACATATTCCATGCCGTTTAACCCGACGTTGACCACCATATCGGTAAAGGTGGGCATAAATCCGACCACCTGCGCGCCGGGCCTTGCGAAGAGCGCGTTGATGAGGTACAGTGCGCTGATGCTGCCGTCCACAAGCAGGATGTTCCCGGGCTTTAAGTCGGCGCAGTCGCGCCAGTAGCGGATGATTGCGCCCTGAACCGCGTGGGAGTGGGGGTAACTGCCGGCCCGCGCCGCATCGAAATTGCGAATGGCCGAAAGCGCCTCCTTGGGCGGCCCGTAGGGGTTGATGCCCTGGCTGCAATCGAGGGTAGAGGGCCTCGACTCGGGGGTGTGGGCGGCGTAGCTCTTGGTCTCCCCTTGGTATTCCCTGCGAATTTTCACGTTTACCACCCCGCCCGGTTTTTCAGCACGTCGTCGGGAATTTTCCCGGCCCGGTACTCGTCCATCGCCTGAGCGATGATGGCAAACGCCTTTTTGAGCTGTTCTTTTTCAATGACGAGCGGCGGCTGAATCCGCAGGACATTTCCGGCCACCGAAATCATGATGAGGCCGAGCTCATAGCAGCGGTAGAGAATTTTGAACGTCCCGTCGAGGTCGGGCACTGTCGCGCCGCCCTCACTCGTCTTTGTGATGCCGATGCCCATCGACATGCCGAGGTTTCGGATAAAGCCCACCATGTCGGGGTACTGCTGGCGCAGATTTTCGGCCAGAAGGCAGAGCAGCGCCGTGTTTTCCGAGAGGATTTTCTGAAACTCACCCGTCTTGTAGTAGTCGAAGGCCGCGATGCCGGCGGCACAGGCGATGGAGTTGCCGCCCAGCGTAAAGAGATGGGCGGGCGCCGGCAGGCAGTCCATGATTTCGGCCTTGCCCATGAAGGCGCCCAGGGTCAGGCTGCCGCCGATGGATTTGCCCAGCACGATGCCGTCCGGCACGATGTTGTAGTGCTCAATTGAAAACCAGGCGCCGGTGCGGAAAAAGGCCTGCTGAACCTCCTCGGAGATGAAGAGAATGCCGTTCTTCCTGCAGAGCTCATAGAGCTTTTTCATGAAAATGGGGTGGGCCGGCAGCAGTCCGCCGTCGCCCTGCATGGGCTCGATGATGACGGCCGCGACGTCGTCGACGGGCAGATAGGAGGCAAAGGCCCGCTCCATCTCGGCCAGGCAGTCGCGCTCGCAGGCCGCGTCGTCGACGTCGATTCCGAAGAAGGGGAAGCTGTATATTTCAGGCAGGAAGGGCCCCATCTTATCCCGCATTTTCGGCGTGCAGGTCGTCAGACTGGAGGAGCCGTAAGTGTTGCCGTGATAGCCGTTCAGAAACGACAGGATTTTGTGTCTGCCGGTAAAAGCCCTGGCAAATTTTACGGCGGCGTCGTTTGCGTCGGAGCCGCAGTTGCCAAAACAGACCTTGGCGGCCGCACCGCCCGGATAGACCGAGACCAGCCGCTCGGCGTACTCAATGCTCAGCCGGTTGTAGGTGTAGGCCTGCGTGTACTGCGTGAACTCACGCATCTGTCTCTCAATCGCGGCCGTGATGACCGGATGGCAGCTGCCAAGATTGAGCGAGGACGCGCTGGACAGAAAGTCGATGAACTCATTCCCGTCGGCGTCGGTGATGACGGCGCCCTGAACTTTTTCCACCGCCAGCGGGAAATACGAAAGATGCTGGCAGGGGGCAATGACTTTTTTGTCGCGGGCAACGAGCTCCTCACACTGTTTTGTCTGCATGATCATAAACTCCTCTCTTATTTACGAAAGCGGCACGAAGCCGAAATATCGGTTAAAAAAAGGGCGGCGCATGCGCGTCGCCCCTTGAATTCACCCGGCAATCACACAATGCTCATTTTATATTCGGTGCGGTGAGCCAGCCGTAAGGCGGCCGGCAGGCTAATGACGAGTACAGCGAGGAGGACGGCGGCAATGTGTACGTGGTGGATATCTGTGACGACTGCCGCCCCAAGAAGGCCAGGGAGTACAAAAACGGACACCGCATAAGCAGTGTCCGCAAATATAAAGCAATATCGGCCTTTGGGCTGGGCGGCGCACTTAGGCGCAAAACTATCTTCTGTGCGCATGGGCGCAGAAGTCGTCTTGCACATATTCGCGCTCGCAGGTTCAAACACACCGCACACCCCGATATCAGATTCATGATTAGTGATTATAAGTATAACAAAAGAAGCATGA
>DATMXT010000040.1:0-6475 GCA_035561375.1 Terriglobales bacterium
GCGGGATTGTCACGACGAACTTTGACCTCATCGCGGTCTGCAAGGACGCGGTCATGACCGCCCTGCTGATCTCGGCGCCCTTCCTCATCGTCAGCCTCGTGCTCGGCCTCGCCATTTCAGTCCTTCAGGCGGCCACCCAAATTCATGAGCAAAACATCGTTTTTGTCCCAAAAATCGTCGCAACGGGGCTGCTGCTCATCTTTTTGGGCTCCTGGATGATCACGGTCATGACCGAGTTTACGCAAAGAGTCTTTGCGCAGATTCTGGCGTAGCGGAGGCGGACCATGTCGGGAGGAATTTTCGAGAACGCCACGCTGTTTTTGCTCATATTCACGCGCTTTACCGGGGCGCTCTTTTTTAACCCGCTCTTCGCCCGCAGGAGCGTGCCGTCAACCTTAAAGTCGGGGCTCGCCTTCATGCTCGCCCTCATCGTCTTCGGCACAGTAAACGGGGCCGGCATTGTAGCCCCGCAGGGCGATTTTCTCGTGCTCATCATGCTTGGCGCAAAGGAGCTTTTCATCGGGTTTGTGCTCGGCTTTCTCTTGGAGCTGCTCTTTGGGACGGCCGTCATGGCCGGCGAGCTCATCGACCTTCAGCTGGGGTTCAGTATGTCGAAAATTTACGACCCCGCCTCCGGCGCCTCCATTCCGCTCTCGGCGACGCTGTTAAACCTGCTCCTAACCCTCATGTTCTTTCTCTCGGGCGGCCATCTCACCCTCGTTCGCATTCTCGCCCTCACATTCCGCGTTTTGCCGCCCGGGGCGTCGCTGCTCGGCGCCGGGGCCGCGCAGTACATTGTGGAGCTCTTCGGGCAGTTTCTCGTCGCGGCCTTAAAACTGGCGCTGCCGGTCATTGCGGCAGAGCTTTTGGCCGAGTTTGGCATGGGGGTCTTAATGCGGGCGGCCCCGCAAATCAATATTTTTTCTGTGGGACTTCAGCTTCGGGTCGTTTTGGGCCTTGCGCTGCTGCTGCTCATCGTGCCGGCGCTCTCCAGGGCCATGGACTCCCTGACGACCTATACCTTTGAGAAAATGGCGACGGCGATTAAGCTCATGGGCTGAGCGCCGCCGGCTTTCCGATATGATAGAAGGCCCATATTGCACAGGGCAAAGCCGCCCGGCAAGACCGGCGTGGGCGCAATTCCGTGACAAGGGGAGTGAGGGCATATTCCGGACGGCAGCAAAACCGAAAAAGCCACACCCCGAAAAAAGAAGGACCAAAGGGAAAAGGGCAACATTTTTCAAAGCCGGGACATCACGGGGGCCGCGGGGCTTTTTGTGACCCTGTTTGCGGCAAAAGTCCTCGCCCGGTTTCTGTTTGGCTACGCGGCAAATCTTATCCCGAGTTTTTTTGAAAGCGTGGGGACGGTGAGCGCCCTGACGGACTCGACGGCCCTTGCGCAGCTCTCCAAACTCGTGCTCGCGTTTTTCATATTGGCGATGCCCATCCTGCTCGTCTCGGCCGCGGCCGGAATCGTGCTCGGCGAGGCCCAGACGCGGTTTTTATACGCTCCGGAGCTGCTGAAATTCAAGTTTTCCCGGCTCGACCCCATCGCGGGCTTCAAGCGCATGTTTTCGGGCAGGTCCTTTGTGGAGCTCGCAAAGTCGGCTTTCAAAGCGGCCCTCATCTGCCTCGTGCTCTACAGCGAGCTCAAATCGCGGCTGCCCGGCGCCCTGAACCTCATGGGCTCGCAGGTGCAGGACGCGGTGCTCTGGCTCGGGGACGCCGTGTACGGCGTACTCATGAAAATCTGCGCCGTCATGCTCGCCATGGGCGCCCTCGACTACTTCTACCAGTGGTGGGACTACGAGCGGCAGCTTCGCATGACAAAGCAGGAGGTCAAGGACGAATATAAGAACACCGAGGGCGACCCCGCCGTCAAGAGCCGCATCAAACAGATTCAAAACCACATCCGGCACGCCCGCATGATGCAAAAAGTGCCTGCGGCCGACGTCGTCGTGCGAAACCCCACCCACTTTGCCGTCGCGATTAAGTACGAGGAGAAGAAAAAGAAGGCGCCTGTCGTCGTGGCCAAGGGGCAGGACCTCGTCGCCCTGAAAATCGTCGAGGCGGCCGAACAGGCGGGCGTGACCGTCATGGAAAACAGGCCGCTCGCCCGCGGCCTCTATGAGGCCGTCCCGCTCGACGCCGAGATTCCCGAGCGGTATTATCAGGCCGTGGCCGAAGTGCTGGCCTATGTGTACACGCTGAAAAGAGGAGGACATCGTCGATGAACCGCATGACAAAGTATTTGAACAATATCGTCACCTTTTTTGTCATCGGCGTCATCCTGCTCATCATCGTCCCGCTGCCCTCCTTTGTGCTCGACGTGCTGCTGCTCGCGAACATTTCGCTCTCGCTGTGCATTTTGCTCATCACGATGTATGTCAAAGAGCCGCTTGAGTTCTCGGTCTTCCCCTCGGTGCTGCTGGTCACCACCCTCTTTCGCATCGGGCTCAACGTCTCCTCCACGCGGCTCATTTTGGGCCACGGGGGCCAGGCCGGCAAGGTCATTAAGACGTTCGGCGAATTTGTCATCGGCGGCAACGCCGTCGTCGGCTTCATCGTCTTCCTCATCATCGTCATCGTGCAGTTTCTCGTCATCACCAAGGGCGCCGAGCGGGTGGCCGAAGTCTCGGCCCGCTTCACGCTCGACGCCATGCCCGGCAAGCAGATGGCCATTGACGCCGACCTCAACTCCGGCATGATTGACGAGAAGACGGCGCGGCAGCGGCGCACCAAAGTCCAGCGGGAGGCCGACTTCTACGGCGCCATGGACGGCGCCTCCAAGTTCGTCAAGGGCGACGCCATCGTCTCCATCCTCGTCGTCGTCATCAACATTCTGGGCGGCACCGTCATCGGCATGGTCGAGGGCGGCCAGAGCTTTGCGCAGGTGCTCTCCATTTACACCATCGCCACCGTGGGCGACGGGCTGGTCTCCCAGCTCCCGGCCCTCATGGTCTCAACGGCGACCGGCATGGTCGTCACGCGGGCGGCCTCGGAAAACGACCTCGGGCAGGACATTTCGCGCCAGATGCTCACTTACCCGGTCGTCTTCACCATCGCCGGCGCCCTGCTGCTGCTACTCTGCCTTGTGCCGGGCTTTCCGGCCGGCACCCTCATCATCCTCGGCGCCACGCTGCTCTTTGTCGGCGTCACCCGCACGAGCAAAAAGAAAGCCGCGGACGCCCCCCCGGAGGAGGCCAGGCCCGTCAGCGAAATGGAGTTTTATAAGAGCCCTGAGAACATCTACTCGCTGCTCACGGTCGAGACCCTTGAAATGGAGTTCGGATACAGCCTGCTGCCGCTCGTCGACGAGCGCAAAGGCGGCACATTTGTCGACAGGGTCGTCATGCTCCGCCGCAAGTTCGCGACCGACATGGGGTTTGTCATCCCCGCGGTCCAGCTTCGGGACAACATGAACCTCGGGACAAACCAGTACGTCATCAAGCTGCGGGGCGAGGAGATCGCGCGCGGCGAAGTGCTGGTCGACCACTACCTCACGATGAACGCGGGCGGCGAGTGCGATGAGGTCGAGGGCATCGACACCGTGGAGCCGGCCTTTGGCATCAAGGCCAGGTGGGTGGACGAGGAGAACCGCGAGCGGGCCGAAATGCTCGGCTTTACGGTCATTGACGCGCTGTCGGTCATCATCACCCACTTATCCGAGGTCGTAAAAAAGCACGCGCAGGAGCTTTTAGGCCGAAAAGAGGTCGGCATGCTGCTCGACAATTTGAAAAAGACCAACAAGCAGCTCGTCGAGGACACGGTGCCCGGCATCATCGGCGTCGGCTCCCTTCAGAAAATTCTCTGCACGCTGCTTGAGGAGCAAATTCCAATCAGGGACCTCGACACGATTTTGGAGACCGTCGCCGACACGGGGCTTTCGGTCAAGGACCCGGACCTGCTCACCGAATATGTGCGGCAGGCGCTGCGCCGGACCATCACCCGCAAATTCGCCGAAAAGGGCTCCATCAAGGCCGTCACGGTCGGCCCCGAAGTCGAGAACATGATCATCGGCAGCGTCAAACACGGGGACCACGGCTCCTATCTCGCCATGGAGCCCGAGAGCATGCAGAAAATCGTCAAAGAGCATGTGCGGGTGGTCGACCGGATTCGGGGGCTTGTGCGCACGCCGATTGTGCTCACCTCCCCCGTCGTGCGGCTCTACTACGAGCGCATCATCCGGCAGTTCTCGGCCGACGCCGTCGTGCTGTCCTACAATGAAATTGAGCCCGACGTACAGGTGCAGTCGGTCGCAAGCGTCACCATATAAAAATAGCGTTCGCGCGAAAAGGAGGTGATTCTTTTGCAGACAGTGAGTGGCGAGTGCATCACAGGGGAAATTTGGCAAAGGTATAAGGAGACCCGCTCAAGGGAGCTGCGCAACCGGATTTTGATGGCCTATATGCCGGTCGTCACCTGCAACGCCCGGAAGATGTATCCGATATTTAAAGGGCTTGCCGAAACGCAGGACATCGTCAACCAGGGCGTGCTGGCCCTCATGGAGTGCATTGACAAGTACGAGTTTGACCGCGGCGTGCAGTTTGACTCCTACGCCTCCATTCGGGTCCGCGGGAGCATCATCGACTACGTGCGAAAACAGGACTGGATTCCGCGTGGCGCCCGCAAAAAATATTCCGACATTCAAAACGCCTACCAGGAGCTGCAAAGTCTGCACGGCAGGCCCGCCACAGACGGGGAGGTGGCGCAGCGCCTCGGAATTGACCTCCCTGAGCTTGAGCGCAGGCTGTCGGAAGTCGCGGGGCTCGCGGTGCTCTCCTTTGAGGAGCTCCTGCAGGAAAACCTCGCCGAGGAGAGCGAAAAAGGGTTTGGCAACCCCGAGCGGGAGCTCTTGGAGGGCGAGCTGAAAAAGACGCTCACCGGCGCGATTGACAGGCTCGAGGAAAAGGAGCGCACGGTCGTCTCCCTCTATTATTACGAAGAGCTCAAAATGAAGGAGATCGCCCTCGTCATGGGGCTTACGGCGTCCCGGGTGTCCCAGCTCCACGCCAAGGCCATCATGAAGCTGAGAGGCCAGATGCACGAGTATCTCGAAGTTTAAGACGGGAGGAAAAACGTATGGGCAGAAGCATTTACACCGCGGCGACGGGGCTCATCACCAACGCCCGCTCCATGAACGTCACCGGCAACAATCTGGCCAATGTGGAGACGGCCGGATATAAAAAGGACTCCCTGACGCGGCGCTCCTTCGGCGAGCACCTCACCTACCTGCTCGTGCCGGGAGAGGGCGCGGGGGAGATCGGCGCCGTCACCCACGGCGTCATTTCGGATGAGACGGTCACCGACTTTGGGCAGGGTTCGGTGAGCCGCACTGAGCGAAGCCTTGACCTCGCAATCGGCGGAGAGGGCTTTTTCACGGCGACGGGGGAGGCGGGGGAGCTCGTCCTCACCCGAAACGGGCGCTTTGCGCTGGACGGCGAGGGCTATTTGACGGACGGCGCCGGAAACAGGGTCTTGGGCGGGAACGGCGAGCTCCGGCTCCAAGGCGCAAACTTTGCGGTTGACGCCGCCGGAAACGTCTACGAGGACGGCGAGCTCACGGCTACGCTGCGCATCACCTGCCCGACCGACGGGGCCGCCGTCGTAAAGCTCGGCGAGGGCTACTACGGCTACGCGGGAGAGGTGGCGGAGTTCACGGGCAAAATCGTGCAGGGGGCGCTGGAATCGTCCAATGTCGACGTCGCGGCCGAAATGTCGAGAATGATTTCGGATACGAGGGCCTTCCAGTCCTGCGCGCAGGTCGTGCGCACGATGGATGAGATGATGCAAAAGGGCGTACAGCTCGGAAGCCTGAAATAACGGAGGGTAGAATATGATTGAAGCGTTTCGAAGCGCGGCGCTCGGCCTTGCGGCCGGCAGCGAACAGCTCGCCGTCATCAGCACGAACATGGCCAATGTGAGCACGGTCGGCTATAAAGCCAGAGAGGCCGACTTTGCCGACACCCTCTACCGGGCCTCGGTGCAGGAGGGCGGCGGACAGGTTTTAGTCGGTTCCGGCGTCAAAATCACGGAGCTCGCCTCCCAGACGGCCCCCGGCGCCTTAAAGCAGACCGGGCGCACGCTCGACTTCGCCATAGAGGGCGACGGGTATTTCTGCGTAGAGGGGGAGGACGGCCGCTATTATACGCGGGCCGGCAATTTCACACTCTCGCAGGACGGCAGGCTGACTGCGCCGGACGGCAAGTACGTACTTTCGGCCGAAGGGGAGCAGCTCTCGCTTGTCAATGAGGACGGGGAGGCGTCCCTTGAGGGCCTTGCACAGAAAATCGGCGTCTTCACTTTTCCAAGTCCTTTTGGGCTGACGCCGGCCGGCGGCAATCAGTTTGCGGAAGGCCCCGGCTCCGGCCCCGCCGCGCTTGCGGAGGGGGCGGCCGTGCGGCAGGGAGTCCTCGAGGGCTCCGGGGTCGACCTCGCGAGTGAAATGGCAAAAATGATTCGCGCCCAGCGCGCT
>DATMXT010000041.1:0-2493 GCA_035561375.1 Terriglobales bacterium
GGGTTGAGATAAGGGGGCGGATTCAGCTTGTTTGGGCGGAAAAGGGGTAAAGGTAGGTTCGAGAGGTAGCGGGCGGATACAGCCAAATTCAGTGACAGCGACTATAAAGAGCGGGTTGACGCTTTACATGCAATGCCGCTCTAACGATGGTAAAGGAGGGTGAAATTCATGGAACAGCTGAAGCGCGAACTGAGGGAAAGGTACATAGCAACGTACAACGAGTGCAAAAAATTCGGATACTTCCCCCGCGCCTTTTTGGACATGGTCGTGAGCAATGACGACATTGTCGAGGTGACCAGAAGACTGATATATAAGGAAGGCGGCACTTCGGGTTTCGCGACTCTTACCTTGAACAAGCGGCTGGATTTATCCGTCGAGAAAATCATTTTAGAGCCTAAATATCGGGTATTGTTCACACGCGATGACTTGCAGGCCGCATATGTGCGTCTAAAACAGTTCGGATACGATAAATTGGCCGAAGTTGAAGCGCCGTGAACTGCGGAAACGGTGTGACATGAAAACCCCCGGCGCGGAGAGTCCGCTGCCGGGGGTTTTTTCGTTGTCTGCTTAAAAATCCTTCGGAATGCGCACCTTGGTCAAGTTGATATCCTTGACTGTCGGGCAGCCGGTCATCATCATGGTCTCGCGGAACTGTGCGCCGATGAAGTTTGTGTAGAGCTCGACGCCTTCGGCGTCGCCGCCGTAGACGGCGATGGCGTAGGGACGGCCGATGAGGGCGCAGTCGGCGCCCATGGCGAGGACTTTGAAGATGTCGGAGCCGGAGCGAAGGGCGCCGTCGACGAAAATTTTCATCTTGCCGCCGACCGCCTGGGCAATCTCGGGCAGGACTTCAATGGGGGCAGGGACCTGGTCCTGCACGCGGCCGCCGTGGGAGGAGACGACGACGCCGTAGGCGCCGGCCTCGAGGCACTTGCGGGCGCCGCCCGCCGTCATGACGCCCTTGACCACGACAGGCACGCCGGCCTCAAGGACGAGCTTTTCAATGTCCCTGACGCCGTGCGGCATGACTTTGACGGGGCCGTTTTGGACTAAGGCGAGGCCCGCCGAGTCGAGGTCGGTGAAGATGGCGATGCACCCGGCCTCTTTGGCCATGCGGGCCTTTTCAATCATGACTTCGATTGGCCAGGGCTTGATGGAGGGGACGGCAAAGCCGCCCATTTCGCGGCCGATGGCGCAGGAGAGCCCGAACATGGGGTCGACCCCGTCGGGCAGCAGCGCCATGATGCCGGCGGCGCGGGTGCCTTTGGCGACGGCGCGGCCGAAGGTCTCGTCGTTGTACTTGGGGCCGTACTGGGACGTGGCGCCCGCCAAGGGTGCCGAAAAGAAGGGATATTTGAAGGTGTGACCGAACATCTCCATCGTCGTGTCGATCTCGCAGGCGTCGTAAATGGTGTCCATGTTGACCTTGACTTCCTGCACCTTCTTGTAGCTGCGCACAAAGCCGTCGCCGGTGCCCTTGCCGCCGGGGCCGGGCATGACCGCGCGGCAGGCCTCGCCGTTGCACTCGCGGCAGACTTTGCAATTTGTCATAGAGGCGCGGGCGGTCTCTCTCATTTCCCTGATGGTCATCGTTTTCTCCTCCTTAACGGTGATACGAATCCATACTCTTCGGCTATTGTATCATAGCGGTTTGCATGTTACAATATTTTTGACGATAACGCTTGCGTGAGGTGACCTATGACCATATTCCCGATTGACCCCGCTGCCCTCGCCCATCTCTCGAAAAAGGACAAGCGGATGGCCGCTTTTATCGCGCAGTGCGAGCCCATTGAACGCGAGGTGCACGACGACGTGTTTGAGGCGCTTGTCAGCTCCATCGTGTCCCAGCAGGTGTCGGGCGCGGCGGCCCGCACCGTGTGGGGCCGGCTGGAAGCCGCCTGCGGCGGTTCGCGGGAGGCGGCCGGCTGCGTGGCGCGGGAGGCGGCAAGCGCCGACCGGGCCGCGACCGGCTGCATCGTGACGCCGGAGCGGGTGTCGGGGCTGGCGCTGGAAGAGCTGCGCTCCTTTGGCATGTCGGGCCGGAAAAGTGAATATGTGTCAGGGGTGGCGGGCGCCGTCATGTCGGGGGCGCTCGACCTTGAGGGCCTGAAGCATGAGCCCGACGCCGTCATCGTCGAGCGGCTGTCGGCCCTGCGGGGGGTCGGCGTCTGGACGGCCGAAATGCTCTTAATTTTCGCCTTTTTGCGCCCCGACGTGCTGTCCTGGGGCGACCTCGCCATCCGGCGGGGCATCATGGAGCTCTACGGGCTGCGCACGCTGACCAAAGAGCAGTTTGAGCGGTACCGCAGGCGGTACAGCCCCTACGGGACGACGGCCTCCTTTTATCTGTGGCGGGCCTCCCACGGCATCGGAATCGCGTAGCGGCAGGCCCTCATCGGGTTTGCGCATCGCATGATATTATGATATAATAGCTGCAAAGCAGCTATTATATCTTGATTTAATTCCGCGTGCGATTTTCACCCTTGCGGGTGA
>DATMXT010000042.1:0-8767 GCA_035561375.1 Terriglobales bacterium
CTATTTCACTTTGCGCTCAAGCAGGTCTTTGAGGCTGACGCTTTCAAGATACTCGTCGACAATACTCTCGAGCCGCACCCACAGCGGCAGGGTCAGGCAAGCATACGCGCGCTCGCATCCGGCGCCGTCCCCTTCGAGGCAGGAGACCGGCGCAATGGAGCCCTCGGTCAGCTTGATGATGGAGCCGACCGAGTACTCCTCGGGCTCCCTGACAAGCCGGTAGCCCCCCTCTTTGCCGCGCTGGCTCTCAACCATTCCGGCACGGTTTAGCATGGCGACGATGGCCTCGAGATATTTTGCGGAAATCCCCTGCCGCTCCGAGATTTTGGTCAGCGAAACGTAGCCGTCGTCCCGGTGCTGCGAGAGGTCGAGCATGATTTGCAGCGCATAGCGCCCCTTGGTGGAAATCATCATTTTTAATCCACTCCCCTTTTTCACTCCCTATTATACCACAAGCGCACAGCGCGCAGGGGTATAATAGTCGCATGTGCGTTCACCCGCAAGGGTGAAAATCGCACGCGGGATTTAAATCACTATAATAGCCACCACGCGGCTATTATAGCACAAGGGATTGCGGTTATCATCATGTTTATTTTTGAGATGTGTGCCCGGTCAGGTCCCGGACGACCTCTCCGGCGATGATGAGGCCCATGACGGACGGCACAAAGGCGACCGAGCCCGGAATATCCCGGCGCACCGTGCACTTCCGGGCGGTGCCGGGCGGGCATATGCAATGCGCCCTGCAGCTGAGCTCGGCGTCGTCCTGTGGCCGGGTGGGGGGTTCCGGGGAGTAGACGACTTTGAGCCCCTTCACGCCCCGCCGCTTGAGCTCGCGGCGCATGACCCGCGCCAAGGGGCAGATGGACGTCTCATAGATGTCGGCCACTCGAAGGGCGGAGGCGTCGAGCTTGTTTCCCGCCCCCATGGCCGAAATGGCGGGGGTGCCGGCCTGCCAGGCTCTGAGTGCAATCTCGATTTTTCCGGTCACGGTGTCAATGGCGTCAATGACATAGTCGTACTGAGAAAAATCAAAGTTGTCGGCGGTATCCGGCGTAAAAAAACATCGGTGTTTTGTGACGACGGCCTGCGGGTTGATGTCGGAGATGCGGGCCTCGGCGGCGTCCACCTTGTACTGTCCGACCGTCTTGTGGGTGGCGATGATCTGCCGGTTGAGATTTGTGAGGCAAATCCTGTCGTCGTCAATGAGGTCAATGGCGCCGATGCCGCTGCGGGCTAAGGCCTCCACGGCATATCCGCCGACTCCGCCGATGCCGAACACGGCGACGCGGCTCTGCTGGAGCTTTTCTGTGGACTTCCTGCCCAAAATGAGCTCGGTGCGGGAAAACTGGTCAAGCATAGGGTTTTTCTCCTTGCCGCTGCCTGCGCGCAGGGCGGCGCAAAGGCAGCAGACTGATTTTAATTTCGGTATGGCCCGTCGATTTTGGTGATGAGGACTTTCATGGTCCCGCCGCAGACCATCCCCTCGGACTCGGCGACCTCGTCCGTCATGTCCACCGTGATGAGCTCATCCCGGCCGGTTTGGAGCACGCGCAGCGCCGCCAGGATGAGCTCATGCTCGCCGCAGCCTCCGCCCACCGTTCCGAAGGTCCGGCCTGCCGGGTCTACGGCCATGACAGCCCCGGTTTTGACCGGCGTTGAGCCCCTGCGCTCAACCACGACGGCGACGGCCTTCACACTGTCCGCATCGAGACAGCGCAAAAAATCGGGGTCGACATTCGTCTGCTCAAGGATGCCGGCGTGGCGTCCGGATGCCCGGCCGCTGCGGCAGCTGATGAGCTCGGCCAGGATGGAAATCGCAATTTCGTCGGGCGTGACGGCCCCGATGGGCAGCCCGATCGGGGTGTGTATGAGGTCCATGCGTGCCCGGTCAAACCCTTCGCTTTCGAGCATGTCAAAGAGCCCCGCGACCCTGCGGCGGGAGCCTATCAGCCCGAGGTAGGCCGGCATCTCCCCTTTCAGGATGACCCGAAGGCAGTCGGCGTCGTGTCTGTGCCCCCTTGTGACGACGGCGACAAAATCGTCGGCCGTCAGGCCCAGTTTTGCGATGGCGGCCGGAAAAGCGTCGCAAAGGACGAGCTTTGCCTGCGCAAAGGTCTCATAGTTGGCGAAGGCCGGCCTGTCGTCGACGGCGGTCACCTCAAACTCGAGGGCGCCGGCAAACCGGGCCAGCGCCTGCCCCACATAGCCGCCGCCGAGAATTATGAGCCGCACCGGCGGCCGGAACCGGCGGACATAGGCCTCTCCTCCGGAGGCGCCGGGAGGCTTAAAGGTCAGCTCAAAGCCGGCGCCGGCGAGATATTTTTCATACAGTCCGCCCATACGCACCGTCCCTTTCGATTTTCCCCTATGCGCAGCAATAAGGTTATGGGCGCAGCAGCTGCCCATAACCTTATTTTAGCTGTTTTGCGTCAGTCTGTAAACAGCGGGGTGGAGAGATACCGCTCGCCGGTGTCAGCCAAAAGCGCAACGATCACCTTGCCCTTATTTTCGGGCCTTTTCGCAAGTTCGGCAGCAGCCCAGACCGCGGCGCCCGAGGAGATTCCCACCAGGACGCCGTCAGTTTTGCCCAGCTCCCGGCCGACCTCAAAAGCGGCCTCGTTGTCGACCGGGATGATCTCGTCGTAAATTTTTGTGTCGAGCACCTGCGGGACAAAGCCGGCGCCGATGCCCTGAATTTTGTGGGCGCCGGACACGCCGGTCGAGAGCACCGGCGAGGTGGCCGGCTCGACCGCGACAATTTTCACGGCCGGATTTTTGCTCTTCAGATAGTCGCCGACCCCCGTGACGGTGCCGCCGGTGCCGACGCCCGACACGAAGATGTCGACTTTTCCGTCGGTGTCGGCCCAGATTTCGGGGCCGGTCGTGGCGCGGTGGACTGCGGGGTTGGCCGGGTTGACGAATTGGCCGGCAATGAAGCTGCCCGGAATTTCCTTTGCAAGCTCATCGGCCTTTTCAATGGCCCCCTTCATGCCTTTTGCGCCTTCGGTCAAAACGATTTCGGCGCCGTAGGCCTTCATGAGAAGTCTGCGCTCGACCGACATGGTCTCGGGCATTGTGATGATGAGGCGATATCCTCTGGCCGCAGCGACCGCGGCCAGCCCGATGCCGGTGTTGCCGCTGGTCGGCTCAATGATGACCGCGCCCTTTTTCAGGATGCCCCGCACCTCGGCGTCGTCGATCATGGCCTTTGCGATGCGGTCTTTCACGCTGCCGGCCGGATTGAAATACTCGAGTTTGGCCAGGATGGTGGCCCCAAGGCCGTGCAGTTTCTCGTAACCTGTCAGCTCAAGCAGCGGCGTGTTGCCGATGAGCTGGTCAATGGACGTATATACCTTGGACATAAAATTTCACCTTACCATAAAATTATTTTATGGCTTCGAACCCCTGTTCGAGATCGGCGAGGATGTCGTCAATGTGCTCAGTGCCGATGGAGAGCCGGACCGTCGTCGGTTTGATGCCGGCCTTAAGCAGCTCTTCGGTCGACAGCTGCGAATGGGTGGTCGAAGCCGGGTGGATGACAAGCGATTTGACGTCGGCGACGTTTGCGAGCAGCGAGAAGAGCTTCAGCGACTCAGTGAATTTCTTGGCCTGGTCGACAGTGCCCTTGACCTCAAATGTGAAAATGGAGGCGCCGCCCTTCGGATAATATTTGTCATAGAGCTCCTTTCGTCTTCCGGTTTCCAGTGACGGGTGGTTGACCCGCTCGACTTGCGGGTGGTTCTTGAGGTATTCCACCACTTTTAAAGCGTTTTCCACATGCCGCTCCACGCGCAGTGAGAGAGTCTCGAGCCCTTGCAGCAGCTGGAAGGCGTTGAAGGGGCTGAGAGACGCTCCGGTGTCCCGCAGCAAAGTGGTGCGGGCCTTGATGATGTAGGCCAGATTGCCCACCGCCTGCGTGAAGACGATGCCGTGATAGGAGGGGTTGGGCTGCGACAGGCCCGGGAATTTGTCGTTTTGGGCCCAGTCGAATTTTCCACCGTCGACAATGACGCCGCCCATGACCGTCCCGTGTCCGCCGATGAACTTGGTGGCCGAGTGGACCACGATGTCGGCGCCGTGCTCAATGGGTCTGAACAGATAGGGGGTGGCAAACGTGCTGTCGATGACGACCGGAATCCCGTGCCGGTGCGCAATGGCCGAGACCGCATCGAGGTCGATGACGTCGGAATTGGGGTTTCCGAGCGACTCGAGGAAGACGAGCTTTGTGTTCGGGCGGATGGCCTTCTCAAAATTCGCCGGCTCGCTGCCGTCGACAAAAGTGACGGAAATGCCGAGCTCTTCATAGGTGTTGGCAAAGAGGTTGTAGGTTCCGCCGTAAATGGTCGAAGAGGAGACGATGTGGTCCCCCGTTTTTGTGATGTTGCGCACGGCGTAGTCGACAGCCGCGGCGCCGGTGGCGGTGGCCAAGGCGCCAACGCCGCCCTCAAGCGCCGCAATGCGCTTTTCAAAGACGTCGGTGGTCGGGTTCATGATGCGGGTGTATATGTTGCCGCTCTCGGCCAGAGAAAAACGGGCCGCGGCCTGGGCGGAGCTCGCGAAGACGTAGGAGGTGGTGGCATAGATCGGGACAGCTCTGGCGTCGGTGGCGGGGTCGGGGGACTCCTGCCCGACATGGAGCTGCAGCGTCTCAAACTTGTAATTGTTGCTCGACATATCAAATTCCCTTTCGTTTCAAAATGTTTGTCAATGCGGACATCGGCACATTCGGTCCCTCAATTGACGGCGCATTCGCCCGAAACGATAGTTTGCTCTTACGAGTTGGTTGAAGATGACTGTCATGATGTTCTACCTACCAATCCTGTAGATTAATAGGATTCTACCATGCGAAATCCTACGGTGTCAATAGGTTTTTGGAATTTTTAATAAATTTATTGGCTCGCTTTTATACAACTTGACCATATCCTCTCAAAATTTTAGGTTGCTTCGGCCGAAAAAGATTGTATACTTAACATATAAATATGGCATCGCTCCAAAGGCGCGGGATGCTAAAGTTTTCGGGCCCGGCAGACAGCCGCGGCATGAGCCTCCAAACTGCGCAATCCCTGTCAAGAGAGAATCCGGCAGATGCGGTATCATACAGACGGGTGGTGGAAATGACGGAAAACCGGGAGAAAATCGAGGCCGTGGGGCGCATGCAGGACTACATCATGGCCCACTATGGCGAGGAGGTGACGCTTGAAGACCTTGCCGCGGCCGCGATGTATTCGCCGTGGCACGCGCTGCGCGCCTTTTCGGAGCTGACGGGCAAGACCCCCTTCGAATACCTCCGGATGGTCCGGCTGTCTGCGGCCGCAAAAAAGCTGCGGGACACAAAGGCCAGCGTGCTCGACATTGCGCTGGAGGCGGCCTTCGGCTCCCATGAGGGGTTCACGAAGGCGTTCACAAAGGCGTTTGCCGTGTCGCCGAGCGCCTACCGGCAAAAGACGCCGCCAATTCCCCTGTTTTGTCATTTCCCCGTCCGATATATCCGCAATCTATCCGGAAAAGAGGAGAAAAAGATGCCAAGTTCAATTGTTTTTACGCAGGTCATTGAGCGCCCGGCCCGCAAGTTCATTCTGAAGCGGGGGGTGGCCGCCGCCGACTACTTCGCCTACTGCGAGGAGGTCGGGTGCGAGGTCTGGGACGTTCTCGAGGGCGTTGCGGGCAGCCTCTATGAGCCGATTGGCGTCTGGCTGCCGCAGGGCATGCGAAAGCCCGGCACGTCGGAGTACTGCCAGGGGGTCGAGGTCCCCGCCGACTACACAGGCCCAGTGCCCGAGGGCTTTGAGGTCATGGACCTTCCGCCCTGCAAGTATATGGTCTTCCACGGCGAGCCCTTTGAGGACGAGGACTTCGGCGAGGCCATTGACGCGGTGTGGGAGGCCATAAGGCGGTATAACCCGGAGCTCTACGGCTTTGAGTGGGCCATGGAGGCCGGGCCCCGCTTTCAGCTGGCCCCCGTCGGCAAGCGCGGCTACATCGAGGGCATTCCGGTTCGCGAGCTGAAAAACTAAAGAAAAAAGAGCAGGCGCGCCTGCTCTTTTTTTTTTATTTTATCCGCATGTCTTACCGGCCGCGCTTCATGTTCAAAAACGTGACGATGGGGAAAATCTCAAGCCGGCCCATCAGCATATCGACAATGAGGGTCGATTTGGAGAGGGCGCTAAGCGTTGAGTAATTGCCGGTGGGGCCGACCACCCCGAGCCCGGGGCCGATGTTGTTGAGGCAGGCCGCGACGGCGGAAAAAGAGGTGTCGTAGCTGTACCCGTCGAGCGAGACAAGCAGTACCGATGAGATAAAAATTCCGAGATACATGATGAGAAAGGCGTTGGACATGGAGACGGTCTCCTCATCGACGGACTTTCCCTCGAGCCGAACCATTTCAACCGCCTTGGGGTGGGAGAACTGCCTGATGGTTCTCTTAGCCTCTTTAAAGTAGATGATAAGCCGCGAGATTTTGATTCCGCCGCCGGTGGAGCCGGCGCAGGCGCCGAAAAACATTAGCAGCAGCAAAATCGCGCGGGAGAGCTGCGGCCACAGGTCAAAATCGGCCGTGGCGTACCCGGTCGTCGTGATGATGGAGGACACCGCGAAGAAAGCGTCCCGGAAAGCCCGGGAGAGCGAATCGTAAGAGGTCTGATAAATGTTGACCGTGATGGTCAGGACGGCCGCCGCAATGATTCCGAGATACACCTTGGGCTCTTCGCTCTTCAGGAAATCTTTGAATTTTCTCGAATAGAGCAGAAAATACGCGTTGAAGTTGACGCCGAACAGAATCATGAAAATGCCGATGACATAGTCCACATAGGCGCTGTCGTAAAAGCCTATCGACTTGTTCTTAATGGAAAAGCCGCCGGTTCCGGCCGTGCCGAACGTGTTGAGGACGCTGTCAAAGAGCGGCATGCCGCCCGCCACCAGCAGGATAATCTGAATGAGGGTCAGAAAAATATAAATGGAGTAGAGGATTTTTGCCGTCTCCTTGACCTTGGGCACCAGCTTGCTGACCGAAGGCCCCGGCGACTCGGCCTGCATGATGTACATCAGGGAGCCGCTGGAAAAAGAGGTGATGGAGAGCAAAAAGACGAGCACCCCCATGCCGCCGATCCAGTGGGTGAAGCTGCGCCAGAACAGGATTCCTTTGGGCAGGATTTCGACGTCGGTAAAAATACTGGCGCCGGTCGTCGTAAAGCCCGAGACGATTTCAAAGAGGCAGTCGAGATAGGAGGCGCCGATGCCGCCGAAATACAGGGGCAGCGCGCCGAAGACCGACACGAGCACCCAGGAGGTTGCGGCGATGCGAAGGCCCTCTCTCGTGTTCAGGGTTTTGTTTTCGGGCGGGCGGAAGGACATGAGCGTGCCCGCGACAAGCATGAAAAAGCTGGTGCCGAAAAACGCCATCGCCGACTGCTGTTCCTCCGAAGCGAGTGAAATCAGCCCGGAGGGGACCATAAAAGCGGCTTCGATGCGCAGCAGAAACCCGAGGATATATACATGCATTTTTCTGTTCATGATAGTTTAATTTGCCTCACAGCCGTTTAAATGATCAGCGCTGGGCGCCGTCTTCAAAAATGTCGTTCATATCGGTGAAGTTGTGGTTCATAGTGACGATGATGATGGAGTCGCCCTTCTCAAAATGGGTGTTCCCGGAGGGGACGATGAGTTTATCCATGCGCACGATGGCGGCTATGACGAGATTTTTCTTGAGCGGGATGGTAGAGAGCGGCTCGTTTTGATGCCGGGCGTTTTCTGCCACGACAAACTCCAGCACCTCGGCCCGCTCGTTTGCGACCCGGACCAGCGCCTCAACCTGTGAGCCGATGGTGTTCTGCATGGCCCTGACATATTGAATAATCTGATAGGCCGTGATCTGCTTGGGGCTGATGATGCTGTCGATTCCGATGTCCTCGGCCAGCGGCAGGTATTCGGTGCGGTTGATTTTGGCGATGACTTTCTTGACGCCGCACTTCGAGGCATACATCGAGACGATGAGGTTCTCCTCGTCGATATCGGTCAGGGCGACCAGGACGTCGGACTCCGCGAGCTCCTCTTCAAGCAGCGAGCGCTCGGTCCCGTCGCCGTTGATGACAAGGGCCTGCGGCAGCAGCTCGCAGAGCTCCTGGCAGCGCTCTTTTTTCTTTTCAATGATTTTGACGTTCAGCCCCGAAGTGAGAAGCTGCCGGGCGAGGTAGTAGCCGATTTTGCCGCCGCCGATGATCAGAACGGTGTGCACCTTGTGCTGCTCATGGCCGGCCGCTTTCATAAAGGCCAGAATGTCGCTGGGCGTGCCGGTCACATACACTTTGTCGCCGGCCTCAAAAACGTCATCCGCGGTCGGAATGAAAATTTCACATTTGCGCTCGAGCAGGCAGAGCAGGATGTTGAGCTTGAACTTGTCGCGCACTTTGAAGAGCTTTGTGCCGCAGAGCATGCTGTCCGGTTCAATGCGGCACTCGACCAGCTCCACCCGGCCTTTGACAAGCCCCCGAACCGAATTTGCCGAGGGGAAGTTGATGACCCGCACAATTTCGCGGGCGGCCGCCCGCTCGGGGTTGATGGCCATGCTCAGCCCTAAATCGTCCCTGAGAAAGGCCAGCTGCTCGGAATACTCCGGGTCCCTGATGCGGGCGATCGTGTGCTTGGCGCCCAGCTTCTTCGCAATCAGACAGCTGATGATATTGAGTTCGTCACCCGATGTGACGGCGATGAGGAGGTCGGCGTCCGACACGCCGGCCTCGGTCTGGTCCTTGTAGCTGACGCCGTTGCCGCG
>DATMXT010000043.1:0-3344 GCA_035561375.1 Terriglobales bacterium
CAATAATACAATATTGAGCGGAATACATATTTGGAGGTTGCTATGACTGAGCTCGCAAAGAGGAGAAACCTGCTCATTGAGACGGGGCGCAGGCCCCAGGGCGCTGACGGGCCCAATTACTACCGGGCCATTTTCCCCTACACCGAGGTGCCGCGCGTGACTTTTGACGCCGCCACGGTCCCGATGAACCCGCCCGATGAGCTCTGGATCACCGACACGACGTTCCGGGACGGGCAGCAAAGCCGCGCGCCTTACTCAGTGGAGCAAATAGTCGAGCTCTACAAGCTCATGAGCCGGCTCGGGGGGCCGAAGGGCGTCATTCGCCAGTGCGAGTTTTTCCTCTACAGCGCGAGAGACCGCGAGGCTGTGGAGAAGTGCCGGGAGCTGGGGCTGCCCTTCCCCGAAATCACGGGGTGGATAAGGGCGACAAAAAGCGACTTTGAGCTGGCCAAGGAGATGGGGCTTAAAGAGTGCGGCATCCTCGTCAGCTGCTCCGACTACCACATTTTTAAAAAGCTCAAAAAGACGCGGGCGCAGGCCATGGCGGGTTACCTTGAGGTTGTGCGGGCCGCCTTAGAGCTTGGCATGAAGCCCCGCTGTCACTTTGAGGACATCACCAGAGCCGACTTCCACGGCTTTGTCGTCCCGTTTGCGAGAGAGTTGCAAAAGCTCTCGGAGGAGAGTAAAATCGACATAAAGCTCAGGGCCTGCGACACACTGGGGTACGGCGTGCCCTACGCAGGTGCCGCCCTGCCCCGCAGCGTGCCGGGGCTCATCGCAGGCCTTTGCAGCTGCGCCGGTTTTACGCCGGGCCGCCTCGAGTGGCACGGACACAACGACTTCCACAAGGCGGTGGTCAACTCGACGACGGCCTGGCTCTACGGGGCTTCGGGGGTCAACTGCTCGCTACTGGGCATCGGCGAGCGCACCGGAAACACGCCCTTAGAGGCCATGGTCATGGAGTACGCGCAGCTGCGCGGGACAATGGATGGCATGGACACGACCGCCATCACTGACATCGCCGAGTATTACAAACAAGAGCTCGGCTACACGGTGCCGGCATCCACCCCCTTCATCGGCAGCGCCTTCAACACGACGTCGGCGGGCATTCACGCGGACGGGCTCCTGAAAGACGAGGAGATTTACAACATTTTCGACACGGGCACACTTTTAAAATGCCCGCCCGGCGTCGCGGTCAACAGCACGTCGGGGCTGGCCGGCATCGCGGTGTGGCTGGCGCGGCACCTTGGCATGGCGCCCGGCGCCGTCGACAAGAACGACGCCGTCGTGAAAGAGATTAAGACCTGGGTCGACGCGCAGTACGCGGCCGGCCGGGTGACGACCATCAGCCCCGGCGAGCTTGCGGCCGTCTACGACAAAATCCACATGGACGAGAGGAGAGGGGCATAATGGGGGACACGCTGACTGGGAAGCTGATCCGGTCGCACCTCGTCTCGGGCGAGATGGCGGCGGGCGCCGAGATTGGCGTTCGCATTGACCAGACGCTGACGCAGGACTCGACCGGCACGATGGCCTATTTGCAGTTGGAGGCCATGGACATCGGCCGGGTCAAGACAAAGCTCTCGGTCGCCTACGTCGACCACAACATGCTGCAGGCCGGCTTTGAAAACGCCGACGACCACAAATACATACAGACCGTCGCAAAGCGGCACGGCGTGCGCTTTTCCCGCCCCGGCAACGGCATTTGCCATCAGGTCCACCTCGAGCGGTTTTCGGTGCCGGGGCAGACCCTGCTCGGCTCGGACAGCCACACACCGACCTGCGGAGGCATCGGCATGCTCGCCATCGGCGCCGGCGGGCTCGACGTGGCGGTCGCCATGGGGGGCGGGGCCTACCGCATGGCGATGCCGCGGGTTTGCCGCGTCGTTTTGACGGGGGCGCTGCCGGCCATGGTGTCGGCCAAGGACGTCATATTGGAAGTTTTGCGCCGGCTTTCAGTCAAAGGCGGGGTCGGCAAGGTCATGGAATATTCGGGCGACGGGCTTGCAACTCTCACGGTGCCGGAGCGGGCCACCATCGCCAATATGGGGGCCGAGCTCGGGGCGACGACCTCGGTCTTCCCGAGCGACGACGTCACGCGCCAGTTTTTGCAGGCGCAGGGCCGCGGCGGCGACTGGACAGGGCTTGAAGCGGATGCGGACGCCGTCTACGACGAGGAGCTGACGGTCGACCTGTCGTCCCTCCTGCCGCTGGTCGCCCAGCCCGACAGCCCGGACGCCGTGGTGCCGGTCGCGACGCGGGCGGGGCTTCCGGTCGACCAGGTCTGCATCGGGAGCTGCACCAACTCCTCTTTTGCCGACATGATGAAGGTGGCGGCCATTTTAGAGGGCAGCACGGTGAATGAACGGGTCAGCCTCACGATTTCGCCGGGCTCCCGTCAGGTGCTGACCATGCTGGCCGCAAACGGGGCTCTGGCCGCCATGGTGGCGGCGGGGGCCCGCATATTGGAAGCGGGCTGCGGGCCCTGCATCGGCATGGGACAGGCCCCCGCGACCGGAGCCGTCTCGCTGCGCACGTTCAACCGCAATTTCCACGGCCGCAGCGGCACGGTGTCGGCCGGAATTTACCTTGTCAGCCCCGAGACGGCGGCGGTCTCGGCCATTTCGGGCGTCCTGACCGACCCGCGCGGCTTTGGCGCGATTCCCCAAGCGCCGGCGCCCGACTGGTTTCCGCCCAAGGACAACATGGTGGTGCAGCCGGACGGGGACGGCGCGACCGAAGTCGTGCGGGGGCCCAACATCAAGCCCTTCCCCAAGGGAAAACCGGTTTCGGGCGACCTCCGTGGCCCGCTCCTCATCAAGCTGGGGGACAACATCACGACCGACGACATCATGCCCTCGACCGCAAAGCTGCTGCCCTACCGCTCCAACATCCCCTATCTCGCCGACTTTTGCCTGACGCCCTGCGACCCCGGCTTTCCGGCCAGGGCCAAAGGGGCGGGCGGCGGCGTCATAGCGGCCGGCGCGAACTACGGGCAGGGCTCCTCCCGCGAGCACGCGGCGCTGGCGCCGCTGTACCTTGGGGTGCGGGCCGTCGTCGCGGTGTCCTTCGCCCGAATTCACCGGGCCAACCTCATCAATAACGGCATTTTGCCGCTCACTTTCATAAATCCCGCCGACCTCGGCGGGCTGACGGTGGGGGATGAGCTGGTCATTGAGGACGCGGCCGCTCAGCTTGACAAAAAGGTCATTGCCGTGCAAAATAAGACGACGGGAAAGCGCTTTGAGACTGCGGCGGGCTTTACGGAGTTTGAAGCCGAGATGCTGAAAGCGGGCGGGCTCATAAACCTGATTGGGGGCGGCAAAAATGCGTGACGTCATTTT
>DATMXT010000044.1:0-6278 GCA_035561375.1 Terriglobales bacterium
TCACTGGATGTCCTCCCTTTGCTTTTTGTTGTGCAGTTGGCTGACCGCATCTTCATATTAGCAAAGGGAGTTTTCCTGTCAACCTCATCGCCGTAGGCTTTTTTCAACCACTCGCCTAGCGAGTGGTTTTTCTCTACAAAAGAGCGGACAGCATATGCTGTCCGCTTTATTCATAGATAGGTTATTTCACCACAAAGACCGTGGCGATTGCCAGCACGACAAACAAGCTGCCGAGCCCGACCGTCGCCTTGTGGAGCATGGCGTCGCGGGGATTGCCGCCGCTCTTGCCGAAAAACGTATCCGAGCCGCCGGTGATGACGCCCATGCCGCTCTCCTTGGATTCCTGCATCATGACGATGGCGACGAGCGCAACGGCCGCAATGAGCTCTAAGGTGGCAATGACCATCTGAAGTGTAGACATCGTTTTCATCCTCCAAATTCCCGTGTACGAGATATCCTACCACAAATGACCCCGCTTGTCAACTACCACATGTGGGGGGCTGTGCCGATGTGAACCTTACAAATTTTCGTCCGGCTCCGCGGGCTCTTCGTTTGATTCAAAACTGTCGCCGTTGTTTTCTTCATCCAAATCGTCCGTGTCGCCTATTTCGTCCGCCACGTCCTCCTCTTTATCGGCCAGCGTGACCGTGACCAGCCGCAGCCCGTCGCCGATTCGCATGACCCGCACGCCCTGCGTGACTCTCGAGTAGACCGGAATTTCGGCCGCGTCCATGCGAATGACGACGCCGCCGTCAGTGACCAAGAGCAGGTCGTCGTCGTCCGAGACCATGGCGACCCCGGCCACCGCCCCCGTCTTATCGGTCAGGTTGTAGTTGAGCAGCCCCATGCCGCCGCGGCTCTGCCGGCGGTACTCGGCGCAGTCGGTGCGCTTGCCGTAGCCGAGCTCAGTCACGGTGAAGAGCTTTGCCCCCTCCTTGACGATGCACATGCCGACGACGCTGTCGCCCGCCGCGAGGTCAATGGCCCGCACGCCGCGGCCCGGCCGGCCGATGACCCGCACATCCTCCTCAGTAAAGCGGATGGCCTTGCCAAGCCGGGTGCAGACGATCATGTCCTGCATGCCGTCCGTGAGCTTGACTTCCGACAGGTCGTCCCCCTCGTCGAGGGCGATGGCCCGAAGGCCCGACCGGCGGACGTTTGCAAACTCCGCAAGCTCCGTGCGCTTGATGACCCCGAGCTTTGTGATCATCGTGAGGTACCCCTCCTCGAAGCTCTCGAGGTGGATGACGGCCGTCACTTTCTCGCCGGGGTCCATGGAGATGAGGTTGACCATGTTGACGCCCTTTGCCGTGCGGGAGGCGACCGGAATCTGGTAGCCCTTGAGCCGGAACACCCGGCCGCGGTCAGTGAAGAACATGATGAAGGAGTGGGTGTTGGCGACAAAGATGTCCTCCACAAAGTCCTCTTCCCGCGTCGTCATGCCGGTGATGCCGCGCCCGCCCCGGTGCTGCGCCCGGTAGCCCGACATGGGCTGCCGCTTGACGTAGCCCAAGTGACTGCGCGTGATGACGCAGTCCTCGCGGTCAATGAGGTCCTCGTCCTCAATGTCGGTAAACGAGGGCTCAATGGCGGTGCGCCGCGGGTCGGCGTATTTGGCCTTCAGGGCCGCCGACTCCTCCTTGACAATTTTCAGCACCAGCTCCTCCGACTGGAGAATCTGCTCATAGCTTGCGATTTTGGCCTGCAAGTCGGCGTACTCGGCCTCGATTTTCTCCCGCTCAAGGCCCTGAAGCCGTTTGAGCTGCATGTCGAGAATGGCCTGCGCCTGAATTTGGGAGAGCCCAAACCGCTCCATCAGCCGCTCTCTGGCCTCATCGTAGCTCTCGCGGATGATGCGGATGACCTCGTCAATGTGGTCGCAGGCGATGCGAAGTCCCTCCAGCAGGTGGGCGCGCGCCTTGGCCTTTTTCAGGTCAAACCGGGTGCGGCGCACGACAATCTCCTTCTGGAAGTCGATGTAGTAGGTCAGCATGTCCTTTAAGGGCAGCGTTTTGGGCTCCCCGTCGACAAGTGCCAAGACGTTGGCCGAAAACGACGTCTGAAGCCCCGTGTGGGTGAAGAGCTGATTTAAGACGACCTGGGCGTTTGCGTCCCGCTTTAAGTCAAACCGGATTTTCAGGCCGTCGCGGCCCGACTCGTCGTCGAGGTCGGCAATGCCCTCAATGCGCTTTTGGTTGACGCAGTCGGCGATCTGCATCATGAGCCGGGACTTGTTGGTGCCGTAGGGAAGCTCGGTGACGACGATGGTGGAGCGCTCCCCGTGCTCCACAATCTCGGCCTTGGCCCTGACAATGAAGCTGCCGTGGCCGGTGGCATAGGTCTCGCGGATTCCGGCCGTGCCCATGATGACGGCGCCCGTCGGGAAGTCCGGGCCCTTGATGAACTGCATGAGGTCGGGCACGCCGGCCTCGGGGTTGTCGATGAGATAGACGACGGCGTCGATGACCTCTCCGAGGTTGTGGGGCGGGATGTTGGTGGTCATGCCGACGGCAATGCCCTGCGAGCCGTTGACCAGCAGGCAGGGGAAGCGGGCCGGCAGCACGGTCGGCTCTTTTAGCCGGTCGTCGAAGTTGGGCATCATGTCGACGGTCTCGCGGTCGATCTCGGTCAGCATTTCGGCCGCAATGCGGCTCATGCGGGCCTCGGTGTACCGGTAGGCGGCTGGCGGGTCGCCGTCGATGGAGCCGAAGTTGCCGTGTCCGTCAATGAGAGGCGCCCGCATCGAGAAGTCCTGCGCGAGACGCACAAGTGCGTCGTAGACCGAGGCGTCGCCGTGGGGGTGATACCGGCCCAGCACTGCGCCGACCGTCGTCGCCGCCTTGCGGAAAGGTTTGTCAAAGGTCAGCCCGTCCTCATACATCGTATAGAGAATGCGGCGGTGGACCGGCTTTAAGCCGTCGCGCACGTCGGGCAGCGCACGGGCCACGATGACCGACATGGCGTACTCAATATATGACCGCTTCATTTCCCGGTTGATATCGACCGGGACAATGTGCTGATTTTCGTAATCCAAGGAAAAATCCTCCTTTTATACGGGCGGCTGGGGGCGATATCCCCCGCGCGGGGTATTTGAAATGGGCGGGGCGACCGGGACTAAAAGTCGAGGTTGGTCGCCATTTTGGCGTACTCGTTGATGAACTGCTTACGGGGCTCGACCGGCTCCCCCATGAGGATGGAGAAGGTCTCGTCGGCCAGGGCCGCGTCCGAAAGCTCTATCTGTAAAAGGGTTCTGCGCTCGGGGTTCATCGTGGTCTCCCACAGCTCGTGGGCGTCCATTTCGCCAAGGCCCTTGTTGCGCTGAATGTCGATTTTGGCGTTTGCGTCGTCAACCCTTATCTCCTCCAGGATCTGGTCCCGCTCGCGGTCGGAGTAGGCGTACCGCACCGACTTTCCGCGGGTCAGCTTGAAGAGGGGCGGCTGCGCAATGAAAATGTGTCCCTTTTCGATGATGGGCCGCATGTGCCGGAAAAAGAAGGTTAAGAGCAGCGTGCGGATGTGCAGGCCGTCGACGTCGGCATCGGCCATGATGATGACTTTGCCGTACCGCAGTTTTTCAAGGTTGAACTCCTCGCCGATGCCGGCCCCCAGGGCCGTGATGACCGGCTGCAGTTTCTCGTTGCCGTAGACCTTGTCGATGCGGGCTTTTTCGACGTTGAGCATTTTGCCCCACAGCGGCAGGATGGCCTGATATTTCGAGTCGCGCCCGCCCTTGGCGGAGCCGCCGGCCGAGTCGCCCTCAACGATGTAAATTTCGGTGAAAGCCGGATTTTTCTCGGAGCAGTCGGCGAGTTTTCCGGGCAATTTCATGCTGTCTAAGGCCGTTTTGCGCCGGGTCAGTTCCCGCGCTTTGCGGGCCGCCTCGCGGGCCCTCGAGGCCGACAGCGACTTGTCGATGATGGCCCTCGCCACGGCCGGATTTTCGGCCAAAAAGGCCGTCAGCTTCTCGTTCATGACCCCTTCGACAAAGGGGCGCACGTCGGCGTTGCCGAGCTTTGTCTTGGTCTGCCCCTCAAACTGCGGCTCCCGCAGCTTGACGCTAACGACGGCGGCAAGCCCCTCTCTGACGTCGTCGCCCGAGAGGTTTTTGTCCGAATCCCGCAGCAGTCCCGCTTTTTTGGCGTAGTCGTTCAAAATACGGGTCAGGGCCGACTTGAATCCGAGCTCGTGCATGCCGCCCTCGCCGGTGTTGATGTTGTTGGCGAAAGTGTATAGGACCGTGTCGTACCGGTCGTTGTACTGCATGGCGAGCTCGACCGCGCTGTCCCCCTTGCGGCCGGCCATATAGATGACGTCCCGGTGCAGCGGCTGGTGGTTCTTGTTGATGTGCTCGACGAAAGAGCGGATGCCGCCCTCATAGTGCAGCACTTTCTCCTTGACATCGGCGGGATTTCGCTGGTCTCTCAGCGTGATTTTCAGCCCGGCGTTGAGGAAGGCCTGCTCCCGCAGCCGGCCCAGAAGGATGTCGTAGTCGTAGTTGACCTCATCGAAAATCTGGGTGTCGGCCATAAATGAGATTTTGGTGCCGGTGTTTTCGCATTCCTCCAGCACCTCCATGGGGCCGTCCGGAACGCCGCGGGTGAAGGTCTGCCTGTGCCGCCTGCCCTCATTGCAGACCTCGACCTTGAGCCACTCGGACAGGGCGTTGACGACCGACGCGCCGACGCCGTGCAGGCCGCCGGACACGGCGTAGCCCTCGCCGCCGAACTTGCCGCCGGCGTGCAGCACCGTGAAGACGACCTCGAGGGTGGAAACGCCCATTTTGGGGTGGATGCCGGTCGGAATTCCGCGGCCGTCGTCGACCACCTCGACGATGTCCCCGGGCAGCAGCGTCACCTCAATATGGGTGCAGCAGCCGGCCAGGGCCTCGTCAATCGAGTTGTCGACGATTTCATAGACCAGATGGTGAAGACCCCTCGCCGAAGTCGAGCCGATGTACATGCCGGGGCGCTTGCGCACGGCCTCGAGCCCCTCGAGCACCTGGATTTGGTTTTCGTCGTAGACGGCGTTCGGGCGCTCGTCGCGCTCGTATTCCTCTAAGATGCGATCACTTGTGTCCACTGTTTTTGTTCCTCCTTATTTTCACCCGGCCCCTGCAAAAGACCGGCAAAAACGCGCGTTAGGCGGTGGAAGCCCTCCACCTTATATGCGGCCGGGCGACAGGCGTTCGCTCAGCGTCGCAGTAGAAATGGGCGAGATATATACCCGCTGTATAGTGTCCTCGACCGTGACCACAAAGCTCTTGGGCAGCTCGCTCGACACATTGGTCACGCGAGCCGCCTTTTCGGCGGCCGATAAAAACTCGCGGCTGACGGCGCCGGTCGTCGTCTTGTCGAGGTCGAAAATTCCGATGATGCAGTGGTCTCTCACGACCACATCGCGCCCTAAGTGGATGTACACGGAATGATTTTGCCCCCTTCCATTTTGACGCCGTTTTTTGTGCGGCTCACGGTCGTGATGACGACCTGCCGGTCGCCGATGTTTTTTCGGACATATGCCCTGCGGGAGGCGTCGAGCTCGCTCATGACGTCGTCGAGCAGCAGCACCGGGGGCTCCCCCGCCGTCTCCTCGGCAATTTCGCATTCGGCAAGCTTTAAGGCCAAAACGGCGCTGCGCTGCTGTCCCTGCGAGCCGAAAATGCGGGCGGGCGCGCCGTCAATGTCCAGCTCCAGGTCGTCCCGATGGGGGCCGACCAGCGAAACGCCGGCCTCAAGCTCCCGCCCGGCAGCATCGGTGAGCCTCTTTGCAAAGAGCTCTTTTAAGGCCTTGATGTCGTAGAGCGCCGCCTCGTCCTCGTCAAACCACTTGTAATCGAGCGTCAGCGCCTCGCCGCCCGACATGGCCGCGTGGTGGGCGCCGGCCGGCTTTTTGAGCTTTGCGGTGTAGCTGCCCCGCATCATGACGATATAGCTGCCGAGAGCCGCCAGCCGCTCGTCCCAGACCGGCATCGTGGGCCCGCCGCCCTTTTTTAAGAGAAAATTGCGCTGCGACAGGACTCTGGCGTAGTCGGCCAGAGCCGCCTGATATTTTGGCCGGAGTTGTGAAATCGCGGCGTCGAGGAACTTGCGGCGCTCCTCCGGGCCGTCCCGCACGAGGCTCAAATGCTCTGGGGAAAAGAGCGCGGTGCAAAAGACACCCGAAAGCTCCGAGGTCTTCCTGACCGGCAGTCCGTTTAACAGCATCTCCTTGCGCCGCCCGTCGGCAAACAGGGACACCTCAATGTTCTGGGCCCTGCCCCCCGACACGAAGTCGAGGGAGAG
>DATMXT010000045.1:0-4504 GCA_035561375.1 Terriglobales bacterium
TTTTAAAAATAAGGATATAAACGCATTTTCTCGGGCCTTTTGGAGCGCCGAGAAAATCAGGCTGCCGAAAAATGACTTTTTCGACAGCCTGCAGGCCCCGGCATGCGCCGGGGCCTTATCTATCACCTATTCATCCGCAAACCGATACCCCACGCCGACTTCGGTCAGGATATACCGCGGGTGGGCCGTGTCGCGCTCTAACTTGCGGCGCAGGTTTGCCATGAAGACCCGCACGCTCTTGCTGTCGCCCCCCTCATAGCCCCAAATCTGGCTGATGATGTAGTTGTGGGTCAGCACTTTGCCGCGGTTGGCAATTAAGAGCAGCAGCGTCTTGTACTCGGTCGGGGTCAAGTGGATTTCTGCCCCTTCGACAAAGACTTTGCGCTTCTCGTAGTCGACCGTCAGCCCCTCGCAGGTGAATTTGGTCTCGGCCTCTGCGCCCTGTTTTTGGCGCAGCCGCTCGGCCACCCGGATGCGGGCCGTCAGCTCCCCCATGTGGAAGGGCTTTGTGATGTAGTCGTTGGCCCCGAGGTCGAGGGCCGCAATTTTCTCCCGCTCCTGCCCGCGGGCCGAGACGATGAGAACCGGCACGTCGGAGAAAGAGCGCAGCTCCCTGAGCAGTTCGACGCCGTCTCGGTCGGGGAGGCCTAAATCGAGCAGCACGATGTCGGGGCGGTGGGAGGAGAAGAGGAACATGCCCTCGGCGGCGGTGTCCGCCGTCAGCACGGTATAGCGCTCCTTTTCGAGCGAGAGCTCGAGAAAGTGGGAGATATATTTGTCGTCCTCAATGACGAGAATCGTGCGCCTGTCAACCATTGTGCTCCTCCAGCGGCAGCGTGAATGTGAAGATGGCGCCCACCGGCCTGTTGTCCGACACGCAAAGCTCGCCGCCGTGGGCCTCGACAATGGCTTTGCAGATGGAGAGGCCAAGCCCGAGCCCCCTCCGGCCGTCGGCGATGCCGTCGTCCTTTGTGACAAACCGCTCGAAGAGGCGGGGGCGGATGGAGGGCGGAATGCCGGGGCCGGTGTCGGCGACCGCGACCGTGAGAAGGCCGTCGCCGGCTTTGACGGTCAGCGTGACGGGGGTGCCGGGCGGCGTGTGCCGGGCGGCGTTTTCGAGCAGGTTGATGAGCACCTGCAAAATGAGCCTGCCGTCCATCGGCGCCGTGACCACCTCGTCCGGCAGCCGCACCTCGACGGCGCGGTCCCGCAGCAGGCGCTCGGTGTGCCGGATGGCCTCGCCGATGACGTCGTCAATGACCTCGTCCTGCTTATGCAGCACCATTTTGTGCTCGCTGATGCGGGTCATGTTGAGGATGTTCTCGACAAGGCCCGCCAGCCACAGCGTCTCCTCGCTGATGTCGGCCGCGAGCTTGCGGCGCTCGGCGTCGGAGAGCTCGTCGTAGTTGTCCGACAGCAGGTTTCCGGCCCCCGACAGGGCCGTTAATGGACTTCGCAGGTCGTGGGCGACTGAGCGCAGCAGCGTGCCGCGCTGCTGCTCTTTTTCCATCGCGAGCCGGATTTTCTCGCGGTCGGCCACGAGGTTTTCGCGCTCCAAGGCGATGCCGAGCTGGGTGCAGACGGCCCGCACGATGAGGAGCTGCCCCTCGGTGGGGGCGCCCGAAAGGACGAGGCGGCCGAGCGGCCCCGCGCCCCCCGGAATTCCGTACCCGCCGGGGTCGGCCTCGCCGTCAAGGCGCACTTCGCAGTCGAGCCCCGCGTGCTCCCGCACGAGGTCGCAGGCCTTCTTGACGACGCTCTCTTTTCCGCTCATGGGCAAAAAGCCCGCCGCAATGAGGTAGAGCGTCTTTGCGGTGCGCTCGCTTTGGCCCGCCAGCACCATCTCCCGCTGGAGGCGGCTCGTCACGGTGCCCGAGACGATGCCGGTGACGAGGAAGAAGAGCAGCAGGATGAGGTCGCTCGGGGAGTAGATGAAAAAGGAGAAAAAGGGCTCGGTGAAGAGGTAGTTGAAGAGGACGGCCGACAGCAGGGCCGCCCCGATGGCGCAGCCGCGGCTGCTTGTCAGCACGGCCGTGAAGAGGACGCCGAGCAGGAACACCATGATGATGCTCTCGTTTTCAACGCCGAAGCTCCCTAAAAACAGGGCGCCGGCCGTCGCTCCCCCCATGGCAAATGCGCTGCGTATGCCGTTTCTGACCGTGGCCGACACCCCCAGTCACCTTGACTGCCTGATTATTTTTTACCCATCACCTTTAGTATATCACTTTGTCCGCCCGCGACAATAATATGTTCGTGTTCTTCAAAAATGTGCTCTGCGTCTGTCAGGGGCAGGATGTGCTGGCCCTGTCGCACGCCGATGACGTTGACGCGGTGCTTTGTGCGCACGTCGAGCGTGCGCACGTTTTCGCCGACCCAGCTCTCGGGCGCCTCGATTTCCATGATGGCGTATTCGGGCGACAGCTCGATGTAGTCGAACGCGCCCTTGGAGGAGTAGCGCACGGCCGTGCGCCGCGCCATGTCCCGCTCGGGGTAGACGACGTCGTCGGCCCCGATTTTTTTGAGGAGCTCGGCGTGGATGTCCCGGTTGGACTTGGCGACGACGTAGGGAGCCCCGAGCTCTTTTAGAAGCGAGGTGATCTCCATCGAGGACTGGAAGTTGTCGCTGATGCAGACAAAGGTGACGTCAAAATTGCGCACGCCCAGCGCCTCGAGGACGTCCCTGTCCATGCAGTCGCCGATTTGCACCCGCGTGACAAAGGGGGCGAGCGCGTGGACGGCCTCCTCGTCCCTGTCGACGACCATGACCTCGCTGTGCAGCTCCGCGAGCTTTACGGCGAGATTTTTCCCGAAGCGCCCCGCGCCGATGACAAGCATTGATCTCATGGTGATAAATTCCTTTCGTGATGTGGTCTTAGCCCACGATGATTTTCCCGGCGGGGTCGCGCAGCTTTGCGCCGACTCCCGTCCTTGCGACGGCTAAAAAGACGGTCAGGCTGCCGATGCGCCCCGCGTACATGAGCAAAATGACGGCGGCTTTTGAGAGCGGCGCGAGGGTCGGCGTGATGCCGACCGTCAGCCCCACGGTGCCGATTGCCGAGAGGCATTCGAACACGGCCGCCGTGAAGAGCTGCCCCTGCGCGCAGAGCACGAGGACGCCGCCCGCCGCCATGGCGGCGTAGAGCGCGGCCCCCGTGAAGGCCCGCCGCAGCGTCTCGCCCTCGAGCCTGAAGTGCCAGAGCGACACGTCCTCTCTGTTTCGCAGCGAGGCCGTGACGGCCGCCGCCATGACGACGACCGTCGTCACCTTGACGCCGCCGCCGGTGCCGCCCGGCGCCGCGCCGATGAACATGAGGGCCATCGTGACAAACTTGGAGGCGTCCGACAGCGACGCGATGTCGACTGAGTTAAAGCCCGCCGTGCGCGGTGTGACCGACTGGAAGAAGGCCGACAGCAGGGCGGTGGCGGGCGTCATATCGGCAAAGACGCCGCTATGCTCCAAGCAGAGGAAGAGCGCCGTGCCGCCCGCGATGAGGGCGGCCGTCGAGACCAGCACGGCCCTTGTGTGCAGCCGCGCCCGGCAAAGCCGAAACCGGCACTCGATAAGGTCGTTCCAGACGACAAAGCCGATGCCGCCGATGATGATGAGCAGGGCGACAGTCAAAATGACGGCGGGGTCGCCCTGAAAGGTGACAAGGGAGGTGGAGGGGGCGCGCAGGCCCGTGAGGTCAAACCCGGCGTTGCAAAAGGCCGACACCGAGTGGAAGAGGGCGAGCCACAGCCCTTTTGCCGCGCCAAACGCCGGCACGAACCGCAGGGACAACAGGGCGGCGCCCGCGAGTTCGAAGGCCGCGGTCCCCAGCAGCATTCGCCGCACCAGCCGCACGACGCCGCCCACCTGCATGGAGCTGACGGCCTCGGCCAGAAGCGAGCGCTCCCGCAGCCCGATGCGCCGGCCGAAGGCCAGCGAGAAGAGGATGGCGACCGCCATAAAGCCGAGTCCCCCGATTTGGATGAGCAGCAGGATGACAATTTGTCCGAAGAGCGAGAACTGCGACCAGGTGTCGTAGAGCACGAGCCCCGTGACGCAGGTGGCCGAGGCCGCCGTGAAAATGCCGTTGAGAAGCGATATGCCTTCGCCGCTTCGGTTTGAGACCGGCAGGCTGAGCAGCAGCCCGCCGATGAGGATGAGCAGCGCAAAGCCTGCGGCGATGACCTGGGATGCGCGAAAATGATGCTTAATCGTCATAGGTCATATGTCCTCCGTGAAAAGCCGGGCGATGAGGGTGTCTGCCGGCTCCCCCCGGTCAAGGAGCAGGGACGCGCCCGCCTGCCGGAAGCTGTCTTGCAGCCTGGAGTCGGCGCACCGCGCGACAATGCAGATGCCGGGGTCGAGGCGAAAAGCCTGCCGGCAGAGCGCGAGGTTGGCGGCGTCGTCCTCCGACAGGGCGAGGAGGGCGGTGTAATTGCCGTCCGCCAGGACTTCGGGCCCCGTGAGGACACGGGTTTTGACGCCGGCCCTTTGCAGGGCGGCCTCGGCCTGGGG
>DATMXT010000046.1:0-3430 GCA_035561375.1 Terriglobales bacterium
TCCTGCTGCGGAAATTCCGGTTGAGGGAGACGCTCTCCCCCTTGACCCCGGCCTCATAGGCGAGCTTTTTTTCCACAAAAATTTTCGGCTGGGCCTTGCGAAACCGGTAAATGCTCTGCTTGACGTCGCCGACCATAAAGAGGTTTTCCCCATCCCTTGAGACGGCCTCGAAGACGGCGTCCTGCAACGTGTTGGTGTCCTGATACTCATCGACGAATATTTCGGCATACTGTGCCGCAATGCGCCGAGCCTCGGCCGTGGGCTTGCCGTCAGGCCCCACGGTCAGACGGTACATACACCGGGCGAGGTCGGTGAAATCGAGCATGCGCCGCGAGAGTTTTTCGCCCGTCAGCCTCGCCTCATATTCTTCGAGAAAGTCGATAATCTGCCGCATGGGCCCCGCCAGCACTTTTGTGTCCGAGGCGATCTCGTCCTCAGACAAAAACAGCACTTTGTCCTTTAGCTCGACATAGAGCTCCTTGGCCTCGTCCCGCCGGTTTTTGGCGTAGTCCCGCAGGCCCTCATCTGAGCCTTTTGCGGGTTTGAAGGCAACCGGCGTGAATGCAAAGACTGCCTCCCGCATTTTGGCGTAGTCCTGCGCCTCACCCACTGCCTCAAAGAGCTTTGTAAAGGCCGACAGCGCAGGCTCGTACGCGCCATGCAGCTTGGCGTCGGCGCAAACCGTCCGCAGCGCGTCCTCGATGAGTGCCCCGCCGTACTGCGCCTGCCGCCTTGCGTACTCGGCAAGCTCCGCCGTATAGAGGTCCGGCGTGCGCATGAGACCCCGCAAAAAGGCGGCGGGGTCCGGGTAGGCTGAAAGCGACGTGCGGATTTTATTCACGGTGGCGAGAAAGCGCGCGTCGCTCCTGCTGTCGGAGAAATATTCGACGGCGTTTAAAAACTCCGGCTCAGCCGCGGCGTACCGCTCCTCTAAGAGGGCGTCGGCCACCTCTGCGCCGAGCAGTTCCGACTCGGCCTCGTCGGCCAGACGCAAATCTGCCGGGAGCCCAAGTTTTGCGGCGTACTCCCGCACCGTGCGATAATAAAAGCTGTCGATGGTCTCAATGGCCGCGCTCCCAATCTGGGCGAGCTGCCGCATGAGCCGCCTGTCGTTTGGCTTTTCGGCAAGCCGCAAGTAGAGCTCGGCGATGATTTTCTCCCGCATTTCGGCGGCCGCGGCCCTCGTGAAAGTGACAATGAGAAAGTCCCCGAGCTCGGCCTTGCCGTCGCAAATGCGGGAGATGATGCGCTCGACCAGCACCGCGGTCTTGCCGGAACCCGCCGCGGCCGAGACCAGAAGGGAGTGGCCCTCAGCCTCAATCGCCCGCCTCTGCTCCGGGGTAAACGCCGTCTTCGACAACTTTTTCACCTCCTATCGCGCGCCAGAAATCCTCTTCCGACAGGTAGGGCATGCCCCGCCCCGCTCCCTCATACCGGCAGACCGGCCGCATGTCGCAAAATTTGCAGGCGTCCGGCTTTTGCTCGCCGCGCGTCGTCAGCGGGTTGACCTCGACGCTCCCCGACGCGATTTTTCCCGCGGCCTCGTCGAGCAGGCGGCCCGCAAACTCGGCAAGCGCTCCGAGCCGCTCCATGGAGGCCGTGGAAGTTCCTCTGGGCCGGATGTTGCCGTCCTTGTCGGCCGCGACCGGCAGGGTTAAAAACTTCCCGCTTCGGTCCATGGCCCGCAAGACCTCTTCGTCGTCGAGGAGCAGCCCGTTTTTCTTGACTTTGTCCATGCGGGCCCGGCGCACCTCCTCGTCGGTGGCCCCCCTGTCGGCGAGAGAGACGGTGTCAAGGCGCACCGGCGCGTAGACGACGCCGGCGGGGCAAAGCTCTTCCCCGTAGCGCTCGCGCCCGCCCGCAAGCACTGCCGCTAAGTATAGGAACATCTGCAGCCCGATTCCCTGATAGAGCTCCGGGTAGCTGAGCTCCTTCATGCCGGTCTTGTAGTCGACAATCCGGATATAGGTCCGGCCGTCTTTTTTCAGCCCGTCCACCCGGTCGATTTTGCCCCGCACAGTGATTTTGCGCTCACCCTCGCCGTAGACGAGGGCCGGGATGTCGCGGCCGACCTCAAGCTCGAAGTCGAGCGGCACAAACTCGCTGTTTTGCAGCTCGTCGAGCAAAATGGCCATGTAGCTATGGACAATTTTGGAGAGCCGTGAAAAGAGATACTGCATTCTGGCGCTGCGCTCGCCCTCGTCCGGCAAAAAGTCTCCGACATACTCTTCGATAATGCCGTCAAGAATTTTTGCGGCCGCCCCCTGTGTCAGGTCCCCCCGCTCTCCCGCCGGCACTTTCGCGAAAAAGCGCTCCAGCACATAGTGGATGAAGGTGCCGGTCTGCATGGCGTCGAACTCGTTGCGCTTTGTCGGCTTCAGCCGCAGCCCGTACTGGCAGAAATACGAGAAGTTGCACTTCGCAAACCGCTCCCCCGAGGTGGCGGACAGCCCGCCCCGCCCGGCGTACAGCTTTGAGGCGTTTGCGATGGGCTTTTTTTGCCCGGCGGCCGACACGGCCTCCCTCAGCGCCGCGGCGCGGTAAAACTCCGGTCTGTCCACGTAATTTTTGGAGCCCCCGCCCGCAAGCAGCAGGTCGACGGCCTTGGCGGAGGAAGCGGGGCCCTCTCTGGCGAGAATTTCGGCCGCGTCCTCTATGTCGTTGAAGGGCATGAGGGCCTTTAAGTGCGGCAAAAAGACGGAAGAGCGCAGTGCGCCCCCCGACAGGTCCCTGCGGGGCATCGTGATGTAGAGCCGCTCGGTCGCGGCCGTCAGGGCGTTGTAGGCGAGATACCGCTCCTCCGGCCAGGCGGCCGCCGCCACAGGCGACAGCGGCAGGTCCGCCGCCTCAAGCTGACGGCGCTCCCCGTCGGTGAGCAGCGCGCTGCCTGCGGGGGCGGCGGGGAAATCCCCGTCCGTGAAGCCGGCCACAAAGGCGCACTTGACGCCGGCGCCGACGACGCGCTCCACCTCCGACACCAGCACCTGGTCGCGGGTGGCGGGGATGGCCCCGAGCTTGACCTGCGCCGCCGCAAGGCGCAGCAGCTCTGCGTACCGCTCGGGCGTCACATTGGGGTCGGCCATGTCGGCCATGTCGTCGAGCAGGAGGGTGGCGGCGTCCCAGACCTGGCGGTAGAGCTGCGCCATATCCTGCGGCATTTCCGTGGAAATAACTTCCAGTTGTTCCGGCACTTTAAGGTGAATGAGGAGCTCATAGACTGCCCGGGAGATGTCGGCCGCGCCGCCCCTGCCCATCGCCTTTTCAAACTCGGCAAGAGGGGCGATTGCCACCTCCCGCCAGCGGTTTAAAAGCCGCAGCATAGCCTTGGAGCGGCGGGTAAAGGGGGCGTTGTACCCGTCCGGGTGCAGCGCAAACGGACGGCGCCAGGCGCCGCCCCGGATGTTCCAGGCGTAGCAGTACCGCTCGAGCG
>DATMXT010000047.1:0-6539 GCA_035561375.1 Terriglobales bacterium
GCCCTCGGGGGCGATGTCTTTGGGCGGCGGCTCAAAGAGCAGGGCGGCCGCCAAACAAAAGCCGGCCGAGACAAACGTCGACATGGCGGCAATTGTCAAGGGGCCCAGAGTCTTCAAGTGCTTTGCCGTCAAAACCACCGACAGCGCAATGAAGGCGGAGCCAAGCAGCGCCAGCGCCTCGCCAAGTCCAAAGCCGAGCATGCCCCCGCACAGGAAGTACATGCCGGCCGTGACGACGGCGATTGCGGCAAGGTCTTTGCCGCGGGCCCGCTGCCCGAGCAGGGGCCACGCGAAAAACGGCGTGAAAACAAGGGCGAGCGACATCAAAAAACCGGCATTTGTCGCGGAAGTCCAAATGAGCGACAGGTTGCAGACGAGAAAAGCGCCGGCCGTGCACAGCGAAATGACAAGGCAGGGGAAAAGCGCCTCCTTGTCATAACCTTCTTTAATTTTATTGTGTGCAAAAACGATGAAAATCACCGACGCCAAAATAAACCGCAGCGCAAGACACCACAGCGGGGTGACCGAGCGCTGCGCAATTTTAATGAGCGGGTTGCCGACGCCCCAGAGTGCTGTTTGCAGCAGGACGAGGGCGATATACCGGAAATTTTCGTCCGCTTTGAACCTCTGCACATAACCCTCCTAAAAAAATCAGCCGCCCCGAAGGACGGCATCATTTTTTGTCAGACAGCTCTTGTCACCTTGCCGGAGCGCAGGCAACGCGTGCACACGTAAATATACTTGCTGCCGCCGTCGACGACCGCCTTTACGCGCTTGACATTGGGCTTCCAGGCCCTATTGGAGCGGCGGTGGGAGTGCGAAACCTTAATTCCAAAGGCCACGCCCTTACCGCAGACATCACACTTAGCCATTTTCTTCCCTCCTGTTCCGGGTTTTCAATCAGCAATGGACATTTTACCACAGGTTCATAGATAAAATCAAGTGCTTTTTTCATATTTCTATTGTTGCGCACCCGCGCATCGTATATAATATTCCCTGGAGGTGGAAATCCGTGGAATACAGCATCGCCCTAAAAGAAATCATTGAAAAATTCAATCTGGAAATACTTTTCCTTCCGGAAAACGGCGGTGAAATCCGGGTGACCAGGGCCGACCTCAACCGGCCGGGACTCGCGCTTGCCGGCTACCTCGACTTTTTTGACAGCGACCGCATTTTGCTCATGGGCCGCACCGAGATGTCCTTTCTCGAGCGGTTCACGGCCGAGAAGCGGTACGACACGGTGGCCAGGGTCATGGCCAAACGCCCGCCTGCCGTCATCGTCGCCCGCGGCGTCACGCCGCAAAAAGAGATCATGCAGGCCGTATATGAAAACAATGTGCCGCTGCTGCGCTCCTACGACAGCACCACCAACCTCACGGCCAAAATGTTCGAATATCTCTCCACTGAGCTGGCCTCCCGCACGACGGTGCACGGCGTCTTAATGGAGGTCTACGGCTGGGGCGTGCTGATGCTCGGCGAGAGCGGCATCGGCAAAAGCGAGACGGCGGTTGAGCTCATCAAGCGCGGACACCGGCTTGTGGCCGACGACGCGGTCGAAATTAAAAAGCTGCCGGACGGGAGGCTGACGGGGACAGCCCCGCCTTCGACCCGCCACTTCATGGAGCTGCGCGGAATCGGCATCATCGACGTGCGCCGGCTCTTTGGCATGAGCGCCGTGAAAATCTATGAAAACATCCTGCTCATCGCCCGGCTTGAGGCCTGGAATCAGGAGAAGCACTACGACCGGCTGGGTCTTGACGACCAGTACGAGGAGCTTCTCGGTGTGCAGGTGCCGGCCATTACAGTGCCGGTGCGCCCCGGCCGCACGCTTGCCACCATCATTGAGGTGGCTGCCATGAACGGCCGAATGAAAATGATGGGGTACAACTCGGCCGAGGCGTTAAACCGCCGCATCATGCGCGACATGAGCTCCGATATCGACGAGCGCGACATGGGCTATCTGCCCTCCAATCCGCATTATTCGTCCGACAGCACGCTTCCCGGGAGGTCGTTATGAGCCTTGCGGACTACGCGCAGCTGCGCACGATGGTCCCCATGTCGGAGCTGACGACTTTCCGCATCGGGGGGCCCGCTGCAACGGTCGCAGCGCCCAAGGGCCTGTCTTTTGTGGCGCCCGTTTTGATGGCCGCAAGGGAGACCGGGGCGCCTGTGCTGGTGCTGGGCGGCGGCTCCAACCTCCTGGTGGCAGACAAAGGCTTCTCCGGCACCGTCGTCGCCATGCGGCCCTATTGCGCCGATATCGCGGTGGAGGGGCGCATTGTCACGGCCGAAGCCGGGGCGACGCTCGCCGCAGCCGCGGCCGCGGCCCGGGACGCGGGGCTTTCGGGGCTGGAGTTTGCGGCCGGCATTCCGGGCACGGTCGGCGGCGGGCTCTACATGAACGCCGGCGCCTACGGCGGGGAGCTCTCGGGCGTCCTCCTTCGGGCGCTGCTGCTGGACGCCGAGCTGCACGAATATGAGGCGGATGCCGCGGGCCTTGAAATGTCCTATCGCCATACGGCCCTGATGGAGCGGGGCGGCGTCGTACTCAGAGCCTCCTTTCTCCTCACGCCCGCCTCCCCCGCCGACATTTCGGCAAAAATGGAGGACCTCGCGCAGCGCCGCCGCGAAAAGCAGCCCCTGACCTACCCATCGGCTGGAAGCACTTTCAAGCGCCCGGCGGGCGACTACGCCGCCCGCCTCATTGACGCGGCGGGACTTCGCGGGCTTCGGGTCGGCGGGGCCGCCGTCAGCGAAAAGCACGCCGGCTTTATCGTCAACCTCGGGGAGGCGACGGCGGCCGACGTACAGGCTTTGATGGCGCAGGTGACAAGGGCCGTTTACGAGCGGTTTGGCGTCACACTTGAACCGGAGATAAGGATGGTGGGATTTTAATGGAGACGCTGATCATCACCGGCATGTCGGGGGCCGGCAAGAGCCTCGCCGTCAACGCGCTCGAGGACATCGGCTACTTCTGCCTCGACAACATCCCGCCGACGCTGGTCCCCCGGTTTGTGGAGCTGGCGCAGTCCTCCGGCAAAGTGGAAAAGGCCGCCCTTGTCATGGACGGGCGCACGGCCGACAAATTCGAAAATTTTGTGGAAAACGTGCTGGACCTCGGCCGCAGCGGGCTGAAGCTGCGGCTGGTGTTTTTGGACGCGTCCAACAGCGTCTTGGTCAAGCGCTTCAAGGAGACGAGGCGCAAGCACCCCTTTCTCGACGTCTGCGACGGGCAGCTGCTGGCCGCCATCGACTACGAGCGGGCGCTGTTGGCCCCCTTGCGCAAAGCGGCCTACTGGGTCATCGACACCTCGGTCTACAACCCCAGAGAGCTCAAGAGCCACCTCGAGGAGATTTTCGTCGGGGGCCGGCGCAACGCGCTGGCGATCAACATCATGTCCTTCGGCTTTAAAAACGGGCTGCCGCCCGACGCCGACATGGTCTTCGACGTGCGCTGCTTTAAAAACCCCTATTACCTCGATTCGCTGCGCCACCTGACCGGCAAGGACCCTTTAGTGCGGGACTTCGTCTTTTCCGACCCGATGGCGAGGGCCTTCACCTCGCGGCTCATCGACCTTCTGGCCTTTATGATTCCATGCTATGTCGCCGAGGGACGAGCCCAGCTCGAGGTGGCCATCGGCTGCACCGGCGGCCACCACCGCTCGGTCGCCATTGCCGAGCGGGTCGCGGAGCACATCAACGACCACCTGATGTACTGCTCGGTCTCCCACCGGGACATCCTGATTTAAGGGGGGACGCCCATGTCTTTTGCCGCTGAGGTTCGGCGGGAGCTCTCGGAGGTTTCCTCCTGCTCCGCCTCCCCCTGCTGCATGCGGGCCGAGGGGTACGGCATGCTGCTGGGGGCCGAAATTTCCGCCCGGCGCATCCGCCTTGTGAGCGAGAGCATCGACTCGGCCACCCGCTTTGCGCGGCTGCTGGACAGGCTTTGCCGGGTGCCTGTCGAAGTGTCGGCCTCCGGCGCCGGATATGCCGCCGAAGCGGCCGAGGAGGCGGCAAAGGTGCTCGACTTCTTCTATGTCGACCCGGGGGCCCTGGCGCGGCGCCTCAGCCGCGCAAACTTAGAGGAGGAGTGCTGTCCGGCCGCTTTTTTGCGGGGGCTGTTTCTCGCGTGCGGCTATATCACGAGCCCCGAAAAGGGCTACCGGCTGGAGTTTGTCACCCGCCACAAGCGGCTGTCGGACGACCTTGCGACGCTGCTGCGGGAGCGCGGATTTTCGCCCTCGGTCGGCGGGCGCCGCGGCATGCGGGTCATCTACTTCAAAAGCGGCGAGGCGGTGGAGGGGCTGCTCGCCCTCATGGGGGCCCCCCGGTCGGCCGCCGTGGTCGCCGAGGCCAGGAGCCGGAAAGCGGTCTTAAACAACGTCAACCGGCAGATGAACACCGACACCGCCAACATCCAAAAGTCGCTGACGGCGGCCCTCATGCAAGTTGAGGCCATCGCGAAGCTGCGCCGGACCGGCGCCTTTGATTTTCTGCCCGAGGAGCTTTTAGCGATTGCGGTGCTGCGGGAGCAAAACCCCGACGCGACGCTCGGCTACCTCGCCGAGCTTGCGGGGCTGCCCCGCTCAACCGTCAACCGCAGGCTTTTAAAGCTGCGGGCGCTGGCCGACGCGCCTTTGAAACCATAGAAAAGGAATAACACCATGCGTCAATTTGTCCACCTCCATGTCCACTCCGAATACAGCCTGCTCGACGGCGCCTGCCGCATTGAAAAGCTGCCGCAGGCCGCGGCCGACGCCGGTCAGCGCGCCGTCGCCATCACCGACCACGGCGTGATGTACGGCGTCATCGACTTCTACAAGGCCTGCAAAAAGGCCGGGGTCAAGCCCATCATCGGCTGCGAGGTCTACACCGCCCCCCGCTCGAGGTTTGACAAGACCCGCGAGCGGGACGGCAGGGCGGGCCACCTTGTGCTGCTGTGCAAAAACGAGGCCGGCTATAAAAACCTCATGAAAATTGTCAGCGACGCCTTCACCGAAGGGTTTTACGGCAAGCCCCGCACCGACCTGACGGTGCTGCGGGAACACGCCGAGGGACTTGTCTGCCTTTCGGCCTGCCTTGCGGGCGACGTTCCGGCGGCGCTTCTATCCGGCGACTACGAGGGCGCAAAGGCCATCGCGAGAGACTACAAAGAGATTTTCGGCGCGGACTACTACATTGAGCTGCAGGACCACGGGCTTGCCGAGCAGCGGGCCATTTTAGCAAAGCTCGCGCAGCTCGCCGAGGAACTCGACATCCCCCTTGTCGCCACCAACGACATCCACTACCTCGCCCGCGAGGACGCCGAGGCCCAAAAGGTGCTCATGGCGGTCCAGATGGGCAAGACGGTGGACGACGAGACCGCCATGTTCTTTGAGACCGAGGAGTTCTACCTCAAGACCGGCGACGAGATGGAGGCGCTGTTTGACCGCTACCGCGGCGCCATCGACAACACGCTCGTCATCGCCGACAAGTGCAATCTGGACTTTGAGTTCGGAGCCCACCACCTGCCCCGCTTTGAGGTGCCGGAAGGTGTGACCCCGGCGGCGCTCCTGAAAGATAAGGCGCTTGCGGGCTTTGCCCGCAGATGGCCAGCCGGCAACGGGGAAGCCGCCGGGCGGCTCGACTACGAGCTTGCCGTCATTGAGAACATGGGGTTTACCGACTACTTTCTCATTGTGGAGGACTTCATCTCCTATTCCAAAAATCACGGCATCGCCGTGGGGCCGGGCCGGGGCTCGGCGGCAGGCTCTGTCGTCTCCTACTGCCTTGGCATCACCGACATTGACCCCTTGAAATACGGCCTCATTTTCGAGCGGTTTTTGAACCCCGAGCGCATCAGCATGCCGGACATCGACATCGACTTCTGCTTTGAGCGGCGCGGCGAGGCCATCGACTACGTCTCCCGCAAGTACGGCAGGGACCATGTGGCCCAGATTGTCACTTTCGGCACCATGAAAGCCAGAGCCGCCATCAGAGACGTGGGCAGGGCCCTTGGCATCCCCTACGGCGAAGTCGACGTCGTCGCCAAGCTCGTGCCAAACGAGCTCGGCATGACGCTTGAAAAGGCGCTCTCGGTCAGCCCCTCGCTCAGAGAAGCCTGCGCCTCAAACCCCACAATCGCCCGCCTTGTCGACATGGCGGGGCGGCTTGAGGACATGCCCCGCCACAGCTCCATCCACGCGGCCGGCATCATCATCACCCGCGACCCCGTCGACTGCTACGTCCCGCTGCAAAAGGCGGATGAGCTTTTAGTCACCCAGTACCCGATGGGGACCTTAGAGGAGCTCGGGCTCTTAAAAATGGACTTCTTAGGGCTTCGCACCCTGACCCTCATTCAAAAGGCCGAGGAGATGGTGCGGGTCCACACCCCGGACTTCACGATGGACGGCATGCCGCCCGACGACGCCAAGGTCTATGAAATGCTGGCCAGGGCCGACACGTCGGGCGTGTTCCAGCTCGAATCGGGCGGCATGCGGCAGGTGCTGCTCGGCATGGAGCCCCGCGGCTTTGAGGACATCGTGGCCGCCATCTCCCTC
>DATMXT010000048.1:0-10526 GCA_035561375.1 Terriglobales bacterium
CTCTTTTTTTATATCACCTTTTGCGGATTTAAAATGCCGTTCGGGTCAAAGGCCGTTTTGATGCGGGCCATGAGCTCGACATAGTAGTCCCCGTGCTGTTGCCTGAAGTAGTCTCTCTTGGAGTAGCCGATGCCGTGCTCGCCCGACACCTGTCCGCCGAGCTCGGCGGCCTTTTCATACATGCGGTCGAAGGCGGCTTTGAGCCTTTTGTGCCACTCATGCTCCGAGAGGTCGTCCCGGCAGAGGTTGATGTGGATGTTGCCGTCGCCGGCGTGGCCGAAGCTCGAGACCCTTATGCCCTCCTCTTTTGCCACCTGCTCCGAGAAGCGGATGAAGGCGCCGACCATGCTGCGGGGCACGACGATGTCGGCCTCCTCGAGCTCGGGGGTCGTGCCCTTGATGGCGTTCAAAAAGGCGCTTCGGGCGCTCCAGACCGAGGCGCGGCGCTCCTCGGTGTCGACGATGTAGACGTCGACGGCGCCGTGCTGGAGGCAGAGGTCCGCCACCGTCTTGTACTCCCGCTCGACCTGCTCCTCGTCATACCCGTCGAAGGTCAGGAGCAGGTAGCCGGGGTGCTTGGCGTCCGGGAACTTCTTGCCGAGATACTCCTCGGCAAAGAGGATGATGCTCTGCGAGATATACTCAATGGCGGTCGGCAGCGCCCGGCCTTTCACGATGTCGGGCACCGTGGCCACCGCCTCGTCGAGGGAGTGGAAGGGGACGAGCAGGCTGACCGTGACGGTGGGCAGCGGCAGGATTTTCAGGGTCGCTTCGGCCACGACGGCCAGCGTCCCCTCCGAGCCGACAACGAGGTCCTTGAGCCCGTAACCCGAGCTGTTTTTGACCACCTTGCCGCCGAGCTTTAAGGTCTGCCCGTCGGCCGTGACGACGGTGAGCCCCCGCACATAGTCCCGCGTGACGCCGTATTTGACGGCCCGCATGCCGCCGGCGTTGGTGCTGATGTTGCCGCCCAGAGTGGCGGCCTTCTCGCCGGGGTCGGGCGGGTAGAAATAGCCGTTCGCTTCACAATAGGCTGAAAGTTCCATCAGGAGGACGCCGGGCTCGACCGTGACCGTCAGGTTTTCCGGGTCGAGCTCGAGAATCTTGTTCATCAGGGTGGTCTCGAGCATGATGCCGCCCATGACGGCGACCGAGCCCCCCATGAGGCCGGTGCCGGCGCCGCGCGTGACGACCGGGATGCGCCGGCCGTTGGCGTAGGAAAGCACCGCCGCGATCTCCTCTTTTGTCTTGACCTTGACTAACACCTCCGGCATTCCGGAGGAGCCGCCCATCTCGTCGTGTCCGTAGTCGGGGCTGATGGCCTCGCCCGCGGCGCAGCGCTCTTCACCCACAATGCGGGTCAGTTCCCGAATGTCGTCCGGTGACACTTTGTTGTAATTCATGCTCTTCCCTCCCCGCAGACGGCGATGAGCCGCGGCACAATCTCGTACAGGTCCCCGACGATGCCATCGTGCGCAATGTCAAAAATGGGGGCGTTTTTGTCCGAGTTGACGGCGATGATGCGGGCCGAGCCCTTCATGCCGGCCGCAAACTGCACCGAGCCCGAAATGCCCAAAGTGATGATGAGCTGCGGCTTGACCGCGCGCCCCGAGAGGCCGATCTGCCGCTTTTGGCCAAAGAGCCCCGCCTCGACCATCGGCCTTGTGCAGGCGAGCCGCGCGTCAATGGCGTCGGCCAGCTTTTGCGCAAGCTCTAAGTCGGCGGCGCTTTTGAGTCCGCGGCCGACGGCCACGATGCGTTTGGCCTCAGTGATGTCGCTCTCGGGGGGCGTCACGGTCATGGAGAGCAGCTCCACCCGGCTGCCGAGCTTACCGGGGGCCAGCGCCATCTCTTCAATTTGCCCCGTGGGGTGCGGGACGGGGCTGGCAGGGTCAAAGACCTTATAGCGGACGGTGCAGAGCTGCGGGCGGGAGTTTTCGGTGACAATCCGGGCCATGATGTTGCCGCCGAAAGCCGGCCTTATTTGCACGAGGTCGGTGTTCTCCTTCATCTCAAGCTTTGTGCAGTCGGCCGTAATGCCGGTCTCAAACTTTGCCGCGACTCTGGGGGCGAGGGCGCGGCCGACCCCGGTCGCCCCAACCAGGACGGCAGACGGTTTCTTTTTCTCAATGAAGTCGGCAAAGGCCGCAGTAAACGGGTCGCTGCTGTAAAAGCCGAAGGCCGGATTTTCATAGACGCAGATCCTATCGACCCCAAGCGAGACGAGCTGCCGGGCGGCCTCGGCCGTCTTGTCCCCCACGAGGAGGGCCAGGACCGGCTGCTTTGTCACGGCGGCAAGCTGCCGCGCCTTGCCGACCAGCTCCGGCACGACGCAGTGGAGGGCGTCCCCCACCATTTCGGCAAAGACCGCGACCCCGCGCCAGGCCTTCTTGTCGAGCGTCTTTTTTTCGGCCTCAATTGACATGAGCTCGGGGGCCAGTTTGACGCAGACGCCGCAGAGCCGGCACGCGTCGCTCACTTCGAGGCTGTTGTCCTCATAGGTGATGGCCGAAAAGGGACAGGCCTTTACAAGCTGCTGCGCGGCCTCCTCCGTGACGGCCTTTTGGTTGATTTTCAGTTTTGACATCCTCCGCGCCCCCCCTATATGACCTTGCAGCTGCGCAGGAGGCCCGCCGCGATGCCGGCAAGCTCCTCCGGGCAGCCCTCGTACATCCGGCGCTCCCCCGCGGGCTCGGGCGGGAAAATGCGCTCGACCCTGGTCGGCGAGCCGTCGAGCCCGTAGCGCAGCGGGTCGGTCTCGGGCAGGTCTGCGAGCGCCAGGGTGCGCAGGGCGTCCTCCGGCGTGCGCTGCATGCGCAGGTAAGACGGGAGGCGGGGCGTGTTGATGTCGCCGTCCATACAGAGGAGACAGGGCAGCTGTATGCGAAGGGTGGCGGTGCAGGCGTCGGAGACGGCCGACACCGTAAGGGTCCCCTCTTCGATTTCAAGGATTTCCCGCACGCCGCTGACATGCGGAATGCCGAGGAGCTGGGCCAGCTCGGCGCCAACCTGGGCCGTGTCGCCGTCGGTCGTCTGCTTGCCGCAGATGATGACGTCGGGCTGTCCGATGCGCATAACTGCCCCTGCCAGCGTGCGGGCGGTCGCCAGCACGTCGGCCCCGGCAAACCGCCGGTCGCTGACCAAAACCGCGGCGTCAGCCCCCATCCAGACGGTCTCGAGCAGGGCCTTTTTGGCCTGTCCCGGACCCATCGTCAGGGCGGTCACAAGGCCTCCCGCCCGCTCTTTCAGGCGCAGCGCCGCCTCAATGGCAAAGAGGTCGTAGGGATTGAGCTTGGCGGCAGCCCCGTCCCTTTTCAAGGTGCCGGTCACGGGGTCCATCTCGACCGTCGTGCTGCCCGGCACCTGCTTGACGCAAAGAATGATGTTCACGGTGCACCTCGCATAATCAATATGCCTCAGTATAGCACATGTCAAAACAAAAGGGAATATTTCATCGTTATTGCACAAAATCTGCGCGGTTGCCGACGTAGCGCCTTTTTGGGCTGGCGGTATTCAACCACAAGTTCAATGACAGCTGCCGTGTTTTGAATTAAGATGTGGGCAGAAGAAAGAGAGGAGGCAGCGACATGAATTTGAAAGAGGCCTTTCGTTTTCAAAACAAGCTTCAGGCCCTGATGGAGGAGGCGCAGGCCATCTTGAGCCGGGACCAGAACGTGACCTGTGTACAAAATACCTATCTGCGCAAAAAAGTCATGGCCGAGGCCGAGGATGAGACCACCGTCGAGGTACCCGCCACTGAATACGCCGACCGGATCACCGACGTCGCATACTTCTTGCTGAGCCTGTTCACTGAGCGTGAGATTCTGGCCAAGGCCATCCGCGCCGCAAAGAACATGCTGCCGATTGACATGGACAGCGAAATCTCCCTCAACGGCAAGCGTCGGGAGATCGTGCGCCTCTTCAGGCACATGGCCGACCTGCGCAGCTCCCAGGTCGTAATCCCGGGCGGCGGCACCGGCTACCGCTTCAACGCCGAGGGCAATCAGGTGCCCTACCGCTGCGATGTGCGGCGGGTCATCACCATCAACTTTGACCGCAACAAAATCCGCAAATCAGCCCTCGACATGGACCGGAAGTCGGACCTCGTCTCGGCTGAGCTTGACGGTTGCCTCATCAACTCCCATGTCGACTACAACGCCTCCTTCAACGTCAACAGCAGCTTTTCGGAGGTCTTTGAGGCATATGCCGAGGGGCGGGCGGGAATCTGACCCCGCTCCCGGCCGGCTGTTTTGGATGCGGCAGGGCAAAGGCGCGCAAAGGCCGGTTCAGGTGCAGATGAACTGTAACGCTGCACATTTAAAAATATCGACGAGAATGCAAGTCTGTTCACAGACTGTTCCGACAGTCGACCACCGCCTCACGCACCGGCCAGCGCCCTCTCGCATGCCCGCACACCCCCGATTTGCCCCTCCGCCTTTATCAAACTCACATCTCCATCCTTCGCTTTGAGCGCCCTTTTTTGGGAAGAGTCCAAACACCCGTTTGGCAAGCGCCCGGGCAGATGCAGCCTGCCGCCCCATTTGGGGCGGTGGCGCAAAAGTCCGGCGAAATTGGCTCTTGCGCCGCCCAAGTCGTGCCGCATCCAAAACAGCCGGCCCAAATAAAGCGCTGAGCAGCGGGCCGCGGCCTGCTGCTCAGCATATGTTGAGCTTTGCATCTGTGTGATCGAAACTAAAATTTCATCCATCGGCACATCCAGCAGCCGGCCGAGTGCGTACAAATTGTCGACTGACGGCAGGCTCTTGCCGCGTTGCCACTTGTAAATGGCCTGAGGCTCCTCAAATCCGAAGTAGGCTTGCAGGTCGCGAACCGACAGGCCGCGCTCCCGCCGCAGGCGGACGATGTTTTCACCGGTTGCCACGGGGTCGATGACCGGAAAACGGGGTTGCCACATAGACTCGCCTCCATTTTCTTTTTCGAAGGAAGTACTTCAATATATCCAAATTGGCAGGAAAAAGCAATATACATGCAAAAAATGTCACAAGCCTGTAATACGGAGGGCGTCGGGTGCAAAAGTATATCCTCAAAAATTATTGGACTCTCGTTAAATTCTCACTGTTTCACCGTCATTATGCCTATATTGATGCTGCGGACTATCTGGCGGACGGACTTTTCATCGAGCACAAGGTGCCGGTCAAATTTTTGCAGGCGCTGCAAAGCCCGGATTCGCCCTACTGCGTCATCCTCTGCAAGGTCAGACGGCGAGACGAGGGTCCCTTTCTTGCGGCACTGGCAGAGCTTCCGAACAAAATGCTGCTGCTCGGATACGCGGATTACGCCGACTTCTGCGGAAAAATCATGCGGGAGGCGGGGGCATAAAAAAGCGGGGGCTGCATGCAGCCCCCGCTTTTTTATCTGCGCTTATTTCAAGCTCGTGAAGTAGTTTTGACACATGGGGTAGAACATGACCCGCGGGTGTTCCTTGCCCGAGAGCTCGTAGGCACGCTTTAAAAAGTCCTCATAGCTGTCGGCGCCGTGGCAGAGCATCTGCTCGAAGACCTTTCGCTCCACGCCGGGCGAGTAGCACAAAAACTTTGCGCCGGTGCGCAGGCTCTTTAAAAAGAGCAGCGTGTCGTCCATCTGGACGTCCCAGTTGTCAAACATCCATTTCTCGGCCTCCTCCACGGTGTGGGCGCTGCGGAAGGGCCGCTGCATGTCCTCGGACTGGACCCCCTCGGGGCAGCCTGCATAGAAGGCGACGACCGTATTCGCGTCAATGACGCTGTTCAGGTGCCGCATGGGCCGCGAGGCCTGATAGAAGTTCTGGTTGAAGGGGACGCCCGGCGTGATGACGAAAATGTCGGGCTTTTCGTCGAGTTTGACCTCGAGGTAGCCCGTGATATAGTCGATGGAGGCGAGGTGGGAGGCCTTGAGGTCACCCGCAAAGACGGCCGAAGTCTCATTTTTGTCGTTGACGACAAAGGTGACGCCGTAGTCCACCCGGTAGAGGTCGGCGGCCTCCTGCATCTCAATGGCCATGGGGTTGCCCTCGAGCTTGCCGCGGATGGTCTTGGGGTCCAAAATCATCTGGGCCGTGTGGTTGGCATAGATGGTCTTGTAGGAGCAAATGCCCGGCAGCACCGACTTGCGCCCGCCCGACCAGCCGGCCATGGCGTGGAGCTGGGTGCGGCCGACCGCAATGTGCAGGTCGCACTCGAGGGCCTGCCGGTTGACCTCAATGGGGGTGCCGCGGGAGGAGTGTCCGATGCAGATCGACGACGCCTCGTCGTAGGGGGTGGAGCTCATCATTTTCACTTTGCCGTAGTACTTGTCGCTGACGAGGGCCCTGTACTCCTCCTCAGTGGCCGGCCGGTGCAGGCCGACGCCGACGATGAAGAGAATGTCCTGCGGGGCGATGCCGGCCGCGGTGAGCTCATCGCAGATGTAGTCGCTCGCGAGGTGGGTGGGCACGCCGCGGGTGCTGTCCGACACGATGACGCTGGCGGTCTTGGCGTGGCACTCTTTGGCGATATCGACGAGCTTTTTGGTCCCCATGGGGGCGTCCATCGCGGCGCGGGTGGCGGCGTAGGGGTCAGGCAGCGAGGCCATGGGTTTGCCGAAAATGAGGCCGGCGAAGTCCTCCTTCGGGATGTCGAAACTGACCTGCTCCACCTCGTCGGTGTAGCGGACCTTGTCGCCGACCGGCACTGCCGAATAGGTCATGGCAATTTCCTCCTAAAAGCGAATATAGGGGGCGAAGTCAAACGGGACGACGCCGGGATTCTGGTCTTCGGCCCGCAGCAGCGTGTTGAGGGGCTCGATGCAGTGGCCGTTGCGGGGCGGGCCCTGCTTGACGGCGGCGCTGCCGAAGGCGATGGCCATCTCGATGACCGCATCGTCGACGACACCGCCGGCCCGAATCGACGGGATGGACAGGATGCCGTGCTCTTTGGCGTAGGCTTCGGCCTCCAAGGTCTCGGTGACGGTGCCGACCTGGTTGGGCTTTAGGATGTAGGCGCCGCAGGCATTGTACTTGACGGCGAGCTTCAGCTTTTCAATGTTGGTGACCGTGAGGTCGTCGCCGACCAGAATGGTGCGGTTGAGGACCTTTGCGGCTTTGCTCCAGCCCTCCCAGTCGTTTTCGTCGACGACGTCCTCCATGTAGATGAAGTTGTACTTCTCGGTCAGGCCCCCCAGGAACCCGAGCAGCTCGTCGAGGTCGACCTCTTTGCCGATGAGGTCATAGGTCTTGCGGTCGGCGTTGTAAATTTCACTGAAGGCGCAGTCGGCCGCAAAGGCCACTTTGCCCGTGAGGCCCGCCATCTCGACGGCAAGCGTCACCATCGCAAAGGCGTCGTCGGGCGAGGAGGAGGGGCAGCGGTAAGACGAGTGGGAGCCGGGAATGGCGGGCTGGCCCGAGAACTCCATGATGGCGGCCGGCATTTTTCCGTAGACCTGCGCCAGCGTGTGGACGCACTCCTGCATGGTCTTTGCCTTGTAGGGCACGACCGTGACCTCCTGAAAGGGCATGGAGTTCTTCTGGTAGCTGCCGCCCGAGAAGCAGTTGGAGGTGGGCAGCGGCAGGGTTTTAATGGGTCCCTTGGCCAGGTACTTGTAGAGCGGCAGGCCCTTGATGGTGGCGGCGGCCCGCAGCGCGGCAAGGGAGACGCTGTAGGTGCAGTTGCCGCCGAGCTTGCTCTTATTGGGCGTGCCGTCGAGCTCGATGAGCTTTCGGTCGAGTGCCGTCTGCTCCGACACATCCATGCCGATGACGGCGGGGCCGATGACCTTCTCGACCATCTCGACGGCCTTGAAGACGCCGGCGCCGTTATACCAGTTCGCATCGCCGTCGCGCAGCACAAAGGCCTCGTGCATGCCGGCTGAAATGCCGGAAGGGGAGGAGGCGCGGCCCAAGACGCCGTCCTCGGTGATGACGTCGACTTCAAGCACCGGCTTGCCCTTGCAGTCGATGTTGGCGCGTCCGTACACGGATTTGATTTTAGTGTTCAATTTCATTACCTCTTTCTCAATACGTCAAAAAGTCAGCCCTTTTCAGGCACATAGAGCACATTGAAATCGCATAAATTGGTTCCGGTGTTGCCGGTGTAGACGCAGTCGTGCAGCGGCGCCAAGGCCTCGTAGGCGGCGTGCAGGCGCAGCGCCTCCTTGAGGTTGAGGCCGGCGGCAAGGGCGCGGCTCCAGGTGGTCGAGTCGGTCAGGCCGCCTGCCATAACAGTCGTGCCGTCCGAGCCCTCGCTGTCAATTGAGAGCATGCAGGCCCCCGGCACGTCGCGGGCGACGACCGCAAAGCCCGCCGTCAGCTCCTGTGAGGGGCCGCCGTGACCCGTGGCCACAAAGCCGTCGGGAATCGCGGTCGTGGTCTCGCCGGCCGAGAAAATGAGCATGGGCGGCTTAAATGGGCGGCCGGTCTTTTGCATCTCGTGGGCAATTGTGGCCAGCAGCATGCCGGCGTCCTTGCTCTCGCCCTCAATGCTGGTCGTCAGCGTCACGCAGGGGAGGCCAAGCTCGCGGGCGGCCTCTTCGGCGCACCGGCAGGAGTCCTGCAAGACGTTTAGCATGAAGTAAGTGGCGTTTTGAATGGACTTCGGGGTCTCCTGCTCGGGCGTGCCGTTCATCAAGTAGCGGTATATGTTTTCGGGCAGGCGGCCGGCCAGCCCGTTTTCTTCAATGATTTGGCGGATGTCGGCAAAGGTGGACTTGTCGGGCCCGACCGGCGTGCCCCGCATTTCGACGGGCTCATTGTAGTCGTCGATGTCGGGCCAGCCGACGGCGTCCCAGATGTTGAGGCTGATGATCTCGCCGCCGCGCGCCTCGATGCGCTGGCCCAGCCGCCCGCGGTTGACGCGGGCGCAGTGCCCCGCCACCGTGTTGATGTCCATGACCCGCATGCCGCTTTTGAGCATGACGTCGCGGGCGGCCTGCTCGTCCTCGAGCGTGACCCCCTCGACCGGGCAGCCCATCAAAGCCGTGCTGCCGCCCGAAATTAAAATGAGAAACAGGTCGTCCGGCCCTGAGGCGTCGACCAGCTCCAGCATGCGCAGGCAGCCTTTCATGCCCTCGGCATTTGGCAGCGGGTGGCCGCCGACAAAGACCTCGGTGTTGACGTAGCGGTCCTCCGCCTCCGGAATTTTGACAATGGCGACGCCCTTGGTCAGCCGGTCCCCCAAAATTTCGCTCACAGCCCTTGCCATGTGGTTGCAGGCCTTTCCGGCCCCGAACATGTAGATGTTTTTCTTCTTCGAGAGGTCCCAGCTGCGGGCGCCGACCTGCAAAATGTCGCCCTCCAGCCGCATGAAGGCGCGGATGCGCTCACAGCTGTCGAGCTTTTGCAGCACCCGCTCCGTGACCTCCAGCACGATGCGCCGCGATTCGACATCGCCGACCGACAGCAGCTCTTCCCTGTTTCGAATTTTCCCTGTCATTGCCCGTCTCCTTTGTCATATTCCACGCCGGCCGCCAGTGAGCCCCGCGGGCGGCGGGGTGCGCAGCGGCAGCGACAGTTTCAAAGTGTCGTAAGTGTTGTAGAGGTGCCCCAGCATCGCCTTCATGGCCCCCAGCTCGTCGCGGCGTCGCAGCGCCTCGACGATGCGCCGGTGCTCTCTGAAGGACTCCATCTCCTCAAACGGCACATCCCTGAAGTCGTCATAGACTAAGAGGTGCACGTTGGAGAGGGTCATGAGCTCTTTTGTGTACTTCTCAAGCATCCGGTTGCGGGCGGCCTTCGCAATGACCATGTGGAAGTCGAAGTTGAGGTCCACAAACTCGTCGTAGTCGCCTCTTTTGTGCAGCTCCATGGCCCGCGCCAAAATGCGCTCCATTTCGGCAAGCTCCTCTTCGGTGATTTGAGAGGCGGCGAGGCGCACGGTCTCGAGGTCGATGAGCAGCTTGGCCTCAAAGGTGTCCCGCACTTCGGCGTGGGACGGGTTGACCACAAAGGCCCCCCGGTTGCGCCGAAGCTCCACCATGCCCTCATAGCTCAGCCGTTTGAGCGCGTTGCGAATGGGCGTCCGGGAGAGCCCGGTGCTGTCCGCCACCTGCTGTTCGACGATCTGGACGCTAGGCAGCAGCACCCGCTCAATGATGGCCTTGCGAATATAGTCGTAGGCCGCGACGTCGGCGCTCTCCCGCACAAATGTCTCCCCCTTTTTATGATTGCATCCAATATTGCATCCAATCTGATAACAGCAGTATATCACGCGGGCAGGCACAATGCATCTGGATTTGTTGCACAAATAATTAAAAGCTCCGTAGGCGAAGCTGCACAAAAAATCCGCCAAACAGGGCTATTTTAAATAGATTTAACCTATATATGCTATTGAACTTTTCTTTTGGCCGGTATACTTGAATTCATCCAGGAGACCGGGCGAAAATCATTCGGGGGGGCTTAAACTGTTGCAAAGACGCCGTAAGCTTCTTTTGAGATATTTATTCCCGTTCCCGGCTTTTCCCGCAGCAGCCAAAGCGCAGCCGGGCCGTCCCGTTTCAAAAATCAGGACCGCCCTCCCCCGGCCCGGAAAGCCCGAGCCGGCAACCGCTCATGCAAA
>DATMXT010000049.1:0-2635 GCA_035561375.1 Terriglobales bacterium
GGTTCGGGTTCGGGTTTGGGCTCGGGCTTGGGCTCAGGCTTGGGCTCAGGCTTGGGTTCAGGCTCGGGCTCGGTCGAGGTTTCAACTTCTTCTTCGGGCACAAGGGCCGGCTCATCCTGCACAAAAGCGGCGGCATAGGCCTCCTTGACGGCGGTCGAGGTGACGGTTGCGCCGGCCACCCCGTCAATATTGCCGAGCTTTGCGGCGTCAATGGCTTTTGAGCCGACGCCGGCGGTCTCGGAGGCGCCCACGGCGTCAATGGCCGTCACCTTGCCGCCCGCAACTGTGACGGTCAGCGTGACGTCGCCGCCATAACCTTTGGCGGTGCCGGTATACTCGCCGTCGGCCGCGTCCTCGGGCGCGTCAAACGGAGTGAAAACTTCGGCCGGGGGCGCGGGGAGCTCTTTGCCGGAGGCGAGGTCGAGGCAAAGGCCGACGGCCTCCTTGATGCGGTCGGAGGTATAGGTGCAGCCGGAGACGCTGTCCACTTCATTGGAGTTGGCGGCCACGATGGCGGGCGGGAGCTCTGCAAGGGCCTTGTCGGCCACGCCCTCAGTCTCGTTGTTCGAGACGACGGTGACCGATTTGATATAGCCGCCCTCGACCGTGGTCTCGACGACCATGGGGCCGGCCTGTCCTTCTACCGTGGCTTCATATGTGCCGTCCTTCCAGTCCGGGTTGCCTTTCGCAGTGGATTCGTCGCATCCGGCGAGCAAAAGCAGACCGAGGACAAGCGTTAAAATCACGAATTTCTTCATTTGGAAAATCCTCCTGTGCAGTTCAAGATAATCACAATTATACCACAACATGCAAAAGATGCAAGTGAAGTGCCCAATAAAAATATCGGGGGACAGAGGGGCTTGGCGTTGAAGGGCTGTCCAAAATGTGGTATAATAGCCGCAGAGCGGCTATTATACATTATTTATGTCCGTGCGATTTTTCGGTTTACGCAAAAAACGCACATGGACAAGTATACCACTGCGCACGATGTGCTTGTGGTATACTGAGCTCAAAGAACAACTTCGGGAGGGGAAATCCTATGCTTTTTGCGGACACTGTGTATAAAAACGGCAATGTCATCACGATGGACAAGGGCAAGCCGAGAGCCTCGGCTGTGGCAATTTTGGGCGACAAGATTGTCGGCGTCGGCAGCGACGCCGAGATGGCCGAGATGACAGGGCCTGCGACCAAGGTCGTCGACCTCGGCGGCAAGACCATGACGCCCGGCCTCATTGAAGGGCACTGCCACCTGATTCACTTCGGCAACAACCTGCGCACCGTCAACTGCACGCCCGAGAAGACTCCGTCCATCGCGGCGCTCAAGGCCGCGATTGCCGAGAAGGCGGCGGCGACCGCGCCCGGCAAGTGGGTCGAGGGCTGGGGATACGACGACAGCCGCATGGCCGAGGGCCGGCACCCGACCAGGGACGACCTCGACGAGGCTGCGCCAAACAATCCGGTGCTCATCACCCGCACCGACTACCACATGGTGGTCTGCAACTCCAAGGCGCTGGAGCTGGCCGGGTACACCGAGGAGACCCCGAACCCCGCGGGCGGGCGCATTGTGCGGGACAAGGCGGGGCGCATGACGGGACTTTTGCAGGAGACCGCGCGCTTTGCGGCCATGGAGGCCATGCCCAAGCCCAGCCGCGAGGACGTGGCCGAAATGATTGGGCTCGCCTGCCAGGGCTACAACAAGCTGGGATTTACCAGCGCAACCGACGCGTCGACGCTGTTTGACATCGACGGGGAGTACGCCGCCTGGAGCGACACGCTGATGGATGGGCGGCTGACCCTGCGCATGTACACGCTGCTGTCGGAGGACTCGGCGAAGCGGGTGCGAAACCTGGGCGTCGGCAGCGGATTTGGAGGCGACATGTTCAAAATCGGCTGCGTCAAATACTTCATGGACGGCAGCATCGGCGGCGGCACCAGCGCCATGAAAAACGGCTATTTCAACGACCCGGACAACCACGGCATTCTCTACCACGAGCAGTCGGAGCTCGAGGCCAAGGTGCTGGACGTCCACAAGGCGGGATACCGCATCTCGGTCCACGCCATCGGCGACCAGGCCGTCGACAACATTCTGACGGCCTTTGAAAAGGCCCAGAAGGCCTACCCGAGGCCGGGGTGCCGCCACCGCCTCGAGCACTGCCACATCTGCCCGCCCGACCTCCAGAAAAGGGTCAAGGAGCTGGGGCTTTGCATCGCGATGCAGCCGGGCTTTTTGTACTACCTCGGCGCCTCCCAGATTACATACCTCGGGGAAGAGGGCATCAAAAAAGAGGTGCAGATCAAGACCATGCTCGACCAGGGCACCGAAATCGCCCTCTCCACCGACAACCCGGTCATCAACCCCGACCCCGCCGTCACGCTCTACTCGGCCGTCGCCCGCAAGGTGCTGGACGGGCGGAGCTGCGGCACCGAGGAGTGCATCACGCCCGAGCAGGCGCTGCGCTGCTATACGATGGGCGGCGCCTACTGCACGATGGAGGAGGACATCAAGGGCTCCATTGAAGTCGGAAAGCTCGCCGACCTCGCGGTCTTCAACCTCGACCCGACGGCAGTCATTGTCCCCGAAGAGCTGCTGGGCCTCAAGGCGCTCATGACAGTGCTGGGCGGCAAAGTCATCTAT
>DATMXT010000050.1:0-2540 GCA_035561375.1 Terriglobales bacterium
ACGTTACGTCGTGCCGCTTTTTGTGACTCATGGCACAAAGACAAGTTCAAAGGGCTCAAAGCCTGCCGCCGAGAGGGTATAGTTCTCCCGCACGGCCGTGACATAATAGACCTCCCCGCCGTCCCCCGCGGGAATGGCCAGCATGTCCGACATGCCGAGTGTCCGCCCCTGCCGCATGAGCAGCTTTGCGGCGGCCTCCTTGCGGGTCCAAAGCGTGAAGAAATCGCTGGTCTCCCCCTCGGGGAATTTTTTGGCGACGTTGCGATACAGCGGCCGGTGGACCTCAAGGTCGACCCCGCAGGGGAAGGGGGCCCTCAGCACCGCGACATATCCGCCCGAGTGGGAGAGGCTGACAAATGGGGAGCCAAATTCAAAGGTCTCGCCGAATAGCGCCTCCACCGCCTCGTGGGAGGGGTGTTTCTCTCCGCAAAAGCCGAGATAGAGGTTTGCCTTCATATCAGCTCAAAGTCGATGCGGCGGCTGACATAGTCGGCCGCGACAAGCCGCACTCTGACGGGCTGCCCGAGCCGGTACCTGCGGCCGGTGCGGGAACCGGTGAGGGTTTTTGCGACCTCGTCGTACTCGTAGTAATCGTCGGGCAGGTTCGTGATGTGGACAAGCCCCTCAACGGTGTTTTCGAGCTCGATGAAGAGCCCGAAGGGCAGGACGGTGCTGACCACCCCGTCAAACTCCTCTCCGATGTGCGCCATCATGAGCAGGCACCGGTACATGTCCTCAATGTCCCGCTCGGCCTCGGTCGCCCGCTGCTCGCAGTCGGTGGCCTGCTCGGCCTCGGCCGGGGCGGCCGTCGCCATGACCGACAGCTGCTTATGGGCGCCCTGCTGGAGATACCCCAGAGCCCTGTGGACGAGCAGGTCCGGGTAGCGGCGGATGGGGGAGGTGAAGTGGCAGTACATGGCGGAGGCGAGGCCATAGTGGCCGAGGTTATCGGCGCTGTACTTGGCCCGCATCATGGAGCGGATTAAAAGCCGCGTGACGAGCTGTTCGTAGGGCTTGCCCTCGACCGCCTTGGCAATGCGCTGATATTCCTCCGGCGGCAGGCGGCCCTCGCCGTCCGGCTTCGCGTCGACGCCTAAGGCGTGCAGCGTCGCGATGACTTCGCCCGCCCGGTCGGGGTCGGGGCGCTCGTGAATGCGGTAAATGCAGCTGGCCTTGTGCTCGGTCAGGTGGGCGGCGACGGCTTCGTTTGCGGCCAGCATGAATTCCTCAATCAGCCGCTCGGTGACCCCGCGCACCCGCGCCGTCACTGAGACCGGATTTCCGGTCTCGTCGAGGGTGACGACGGGTTCAATGGACTCAAAGGCCATGGCCCCGCGGGCCATGCGCCGGGCGTTTAAGGCTTCGGCCAGCGGCAGCATCTCGCGCAGCGCCGGCAGCACTTCACGGTATTTTTCGGCGTGGGTTTCATCCCCGTCCAGCAGTGCGTTGAGTTCCTCGTAGACGCACCGGCGCCTGGAGCGGATGATGGAGCGGTAGATGTCCCGGCCCACAGGCTCGCCCTTCGGCGTCAGCTCAATGTCGCAGGTCATGGCAAGGCGGGGGACCTCCTCCCGCAGCGAGCACAGGTCGTCCGAGAGGGCGAAGGGCAGCATGGGCACCACCTTGTCCACAAAGTAGACCGATGTGCCTCTGGCCTTGGCCTCGCCGTCAATGTCGCTGCCGGGGCGGACGTAGTGGGAGACGTCGGCAATGTGCACGCCGAGCCGCAGGTTGCCGTTTGGCAGCTTTTCGAGCGAAATGGCGTCGTCAAAGTCCTTGGCGCCCGCCCCGTCAATCGTGAAAATGAGCCTGTCCGTCAGGTCCCGGCGCTCTCCGGGGTCCGATAGCTCGCCGGCGGCGCGCATGCGCTCGGCTGCGTCGACGGCCTCTTGCGGGTAGTCGGTGCGGATGCCGTGGAGCAGCAGCAGCGCCTCGTAGTTGGGGGCAAATTCATCGGCAGGCCCCAGCACCCGCTCAATGACGCCGCCGGCCCCCGTGCGCCCCTCGGGGTAGCGGGTGACGAGCAGCGCCACCTTGTCGCCGGCACCGGCCCCCATGGCCTTGCCCAGCACCTGAATTTCCATGCCGACCGTGGCGTTGTCGGGGACGACGGCAAGCCCGCGGCCGCGGGCTTCGGCGCGGCCGATGACCCTCGTCACCCCGCGCGCGATAATGCGGACAATTTCACCCTCGGCGGCCCGCCCGCCCTCGGCCGGGCGAATTTCGCGGGCTTCGACCGTGTCGCCCCCCATGGCGCCTTTGGAGCGGTTGTCATAGATGAACATGCGGCGGACGCCGTCCGACACAAAGCCAAACTCCCGGGAGGTCCCCTCGTACCTGCCGATGAGGGGGGGATTGCCCTTGGCGGGCGTCCCCTTGCCTTTTACGGGGGCCTCTTTCGGGCGGGCGGCGGCCCTCACCGGTCCGCTCTTTTTACGGGGGGCAAACTTTGCGGCGTGCGAATTTTTTTGCCTGCGGGCAGGCTGCCGGGCGCCCCTCATCTGGCGCTCCATTCGCCGACGGCAGCGTCGGCCGCCTTC
>DATMXT010000051.1:0-6937 GCA_035561375.1 Terriglobales bacterium
ATATTGGTATTGGAATGACGATTAAAGACGGCTGATATTGGGAGCTGAACTGCAACTGACTGGCGATTCGCGCCGGACAATCCTAAGGTAATGGGGGTCATGTTGTTGAACGGGAACGACAGTTTAAAAGAACCAAAGTCCACCCGCGCCAAACATAAAAAGTCGCTGTTGCAACATTTGTGTGCGGTGGCCGGGAATGTCATAAAAAGCATGTACATGACAGGGCTCGTGGTGCTGAGCTTCTTTGAACGGATTTCGGAATCGGCGGGTTACGCCATCCGCTGGACAAAGGAATTCTGCTACTACTGCCGCTGGCGTTTTTCGAAAAAGGAGCAGGACCCGCCCCCCCGCATCGAAGAGGTGGGAGAGCACTCGCCGCTGCTGCTGGGGGCGGGGGCCGTCGCCGTTCGAATTGAGCGGAAGGTCACCTGTTCCGTCTGCTCGTTTTTAACCGGCCTGCCCAAAGAGGAGATCACTTTCCCGGCCGGGGAGGAACAGCGGCACCACTATCTAAGAGCTTTTGCGAGCAGGTGTTTTACGGTCTTTGTGCCGGGAGCCTGCGTGCTATTGGTTGCGGCGGTGCTCTACTCGGCGAAGGACTACGCACTCGGCGTCAAAGCCTATATCGACGGGGAACAGGTCGCGGTGCTGGCAAGCGAAGAGGAGTACGACGCCGTTGCCGACCGCGTTGAGAAATACATTTCCTCCATCACCGGGGAGAGTTACACCATCTCGGCCCAGCCTACCTATCAGATGGTGCTGGTGAAAAAGGACGACCTTGGGGTCTATGAGGAGCTCGAGGAGGCGCTGCTGCGCCGGGCCGAAGACGTCGTCGCCCAGAGCTGCGGCATCTATGTCGACGGGCAGCTTGTCGCCGTAAATTCGGACAAGGAACAGCTTGAAGAGATGCTGGCGGCGCTGCTCGAGTCCTACCGGGCGAGCGATTCGGGGGACGAGCGCATTGAGTTTGTGCAGGACGTGCGGGTTGAGGAGGGGCTCTTACCCCGGAAGCTTGAGAAGTCGGTCTACGACATTCAGGAGCTGCTCACCTCCACAACGGTTCAGGAGCAGGTCTACTCGGTGCAGTCGGGCGATATCATGGGCACCATCGCCCCCCGGTTTGAGATGACGGTTTCCCAGCTCAAGGCCCTCAACCCCGACGTCGACGAGCGCAAGCTCCGGGAGGGCATGCAGCTCACCATCTCAAAGCCGGTCAGCTACATCACGGTCAAATCGGTGCGCACCGTCGTCTTTGAGGAGACCATACCCTACCAGAACAAGGTCGTCAGTGACGATAGCATGTACACATACGAGCGCAAAATCACCCAGTCGGGCAGACAGGGTACCGCAGAGGTCACGGCGGAGGTCTGCACCATTGACGGACTTGAAATCAGCCGCCTTGAGCTCGACCGCACGACCGTTGCCGAGCCTGTGACCCAGATTGAGAAGCGGGGCACCAAAACTCCGCCGCCCAAGTCCCCGACCGGCACATTCCGCTCGCCTGTCACGGGCGCCACCGTCACTTCGCGTTTTGGCTCGCGCCGAAGCGGGTACCACACCGGAATTGACCTTGCGGTGCCCACCGGCACCACGATTGTCGCCGCCGACGGCGGCGTGGTCACCTTTGCGGGGTGGTCGGGCAGCTACGGCAAGCTCATCAAAGTCAGCCACAGCAACGGATATTCCACCTGGTATGCCCACTGCAGCGCCATATTGGTGTCGGTCGGGCAGCAGGTCGGCAAAGGCGAGCCGATCGGCCGCGTCGGCTCGACCGGGAACTCCACCGGGCCGCACCTCCATTTTGAAGTCCGCATAAACGGCTCCGCCGTCAACCCGGCAGGGTATATCGGGAAGTAAAAAGCACATAACATGGAGTATAGGCGGCAGACCCCACGGTCTGCCGCTCAGAATGTCGAAAAACCTGCGGGTTTTCCGCCAAATGAGCGGTGCCCTTTCAGCGCGAAGTGAATTCGCGCTTGCGGGCGGCATTGAATTGGCCTTATTTTTTAAATAGATTTAAAAAATAAGGATTTCAAACACATTTTCTCGGGCCTTTCGGAAGGCCGAGAAAATCAGGCTGTCGAAAAATGACTTTTTCAACAGCCGTAGAATAACAGCGGCACATAACGCTGTTATTCTTGCGGCGGCAGCGAAAAAAAGGGGGCGCCGGGATGGACGGCGAAATGGGCACGCGGGAAAAGCTCCTGTTTTTCGGCAAGCAGGAATTTCTCCATAAGGGCTTTCAAAAGGCCTCTCTTCGCGGCATCGCCTCCGCGGCCGGGCTGACGACGGGCGCAATTTACACCTGCTTTGCCGACAAAAACGCGCTGTTCGAGGCGATTGTCTCCCCCGTCTGCGCGCAGGTGGAGCGGATGTTCGACGAGCTGAGCGCGTCCTACTGCACGCCCCGCGGCGCCGCGGGCGAGCTCTCAAAGGAGCGGGCCGCGGCCGACCTCAAGACGGTGTACGGCTTTATCTACGCGAACTTCGACGTCTTCAGGCTCCTCGTCTCGGGCGCGGAGGGCTCTTCGCGGGCCGACTATGTGCATACGGTTGTCGAATACGAAGTCGCCCACACCCTCGCCTACCTCGAGCGGATGAAAGAAGAGACAGGGCGGGACACCGCCCTCAGCCGCACCTTCGTCCACACGGTGTCGGAGAGCTATATCAACGCAGTCCTTGAGCCCGTGCGCCACAACAGGCGCTATGAAGAGGCCATTGCGGAGCTTGAACAGCTGTGCGTCTTTTATGCCGGCGGCTGGAACAGCATATTTCAAGCACTGTTTGGCGGTTAAACCGGAGAGGTCTATATTTTTTCACCATGAGTTAGTCTCATCTAACCAATCATTTCAGCAACTGCGCACACATTATTTTTTTATCCCTGAGTTAGATAAATCTAACTGTCAACAAGGAGGAGATTTATGTCCGGTACAAATGAAAAAGGCGCGCCCGGCAGCGGCATGAAGCGGATGTGGCAGCTCGCCTTCACCAAAAAGGCGCTGGCCGGAGCGGCCTGCCTGCTGTCGGTCGTCAGCGTGACGGTCTCGTTCATCCCGTTTGTCGCCATCTATTCCATCATCCGCGAGCTGGCCCTCCACATGGGGGATCTGGGCGGGCTTGACGGCGCCTACGTCGTCCGCTTGGGGTGGCTGGCCGGCGGGGCCGCCATCGGCGCAATTCTCATCAATTTCTTCGCCCTCATGTGCTCGCACCTCGCCGCCTTCAAAACGCTCTACGCCCTGAAGCTGGAATTCGCCAACCACCTCGCCAGCCTGCCCATGGGCTTTCACACCGAAAACTCCACGGGCAAAATCCGCAAGGTGGTGGACGAAAACATCGAAAAGTTAGAGGGCTTTATCGCGCACCAGCTCCCGGACATCGTGGGGTCGTTTGCCACGCCGGTCGTCATCCTCGCGCTGCTCTTTGTTTTCGACTGGCGCTTCGGGCTTGCGACGCTGGTGCCCATCGCCATCGTGTACGCGATTCAGAGCATCTACACGGGCAAGAACGCCATGCAGTTCATCAAGACCTATCAGGACTCGCTCGAGGACATGAACAACGCCTCGGTCGAGTATGTGCGGGGCATTTCGGTCGTCAAGGCCTTCGGCCAGACCATCTATTCCTTCCGCAAGTTCTACAACTCCATCAAGACTTACGGGGACTTCGCGCTGGCCTACACGAAGGCCTTTAAAAGCGGCTTTGTCATGTTCCTCGTCGTGCTCAACAACATCTACATATTCCTGATTCCGGTCATGATCTGGCTCTCCGGCGGCGCGGCCGACTATCCGCGCTTTGCCATGTCGGCCCTGTTTTACCTCATTTTCTCGGTCGCCATCACGGCGCCGTTTTTAAAGCTCATGTACGTGTCGCAAAAGGGCCGGCAAATTGCCGACGGCATTGAGCGCATGGACCGTGTGTTCGCCGAAAAACCGCTGCCGGAGCCCGCCTTCCCCCGCACGGCGAAGCGCTATGACATCGCCTGCGAGCAGGTCGGCTTCTCCTACGGGGATACGCCGGCCCTGGAGGGTGTCAGCTTTGTCGCAAAGCAAAACGAGGTGACGGCGCTGGTCGGCCCGTCCGGCTCCGGCAAGAGCACCATCGCGCACCTCATCCCGCGCTTTTACGACGTGGGGGCGGGCGCCGTTAAAATCGGCGGCGTCGACATCCGGGACATGTCGGGCGACTATCTCATGAGCATCGTCAGCTTCGTGTTTCAGGACGTCTTCCTGTTTCAGCAGAGCATTTTAGACAACATCCGCATCGGCAACAAAGACGCGAGCCGCGAGGCCGTGATGGCCGCCGCAAAGGCCGCCCAGTGCCACGAATTCATTGAAAAGCTGCCAAACGGGTACGACACCGTCATCGGGACAAACAACGTCCACCTCTCGGGCGGCGAGCGGCAGCGCATCGTCATCGCCAGAGCCATTCTCAAGGACGCGCCCATCATCGTGCTCGACGAGGCGACCGCCTTCGCCGACCCCGAAAACGAGCACAAAATCCAGCTCGCCTTCGAGCAGCTCATGAAGAACAAGACGGTCATCATCATCGCGCACCGGCTCTCGACCGTGCGGGGCGCGGACAAAATTCTCGTCATCGACGAAGGCCGCCTCGTGCAGGAGGGCACCCACGACAGCCTCGTGGCCGCCGGCGGGCGGTACGGCCGCATGTGGAAGCAGTACACCTCGGCCATGAGCTGGACAATTGCGGAAAGGCAGGTGGCGGGCAATGCTTAAAAAACTGCTGCACCTATCGGACAAGGGCGAAAAGGACTTGAAGCGGGCCATTTTCGCCTGCGCCGCCGCCAACCTCGTGCTCTTCTTCCCCTTCATGGTCATCATGCAGGCCATGCAGACCCTCGTCGCGCCGCTCGTCTCGGGCGGGCCGCTCGACACCGGCCGGCTGTGGACGCTGCTCGGCGCGGGCGTTGCGGCCGCGGCGCTCTACTACTTCGTCTACGGCTTCGAGTACGACAAGACCTACACCACGGCCTACGCCGAGTGCACCAACATCCGGGTCGAGGTGGCCGAGCACATGCGGCGGCTGCCGCTCTCCTTTTTCAACCGCAAGGACCTGTCGGAGCTGACCGCAAACATCATGGGCGACTGCGCCACGGTCGAGCAGATGATGAGCCACGCCGTGCCCCAGATTGCCGGCAACGCCATCTCCATCGCGGTCATGTCGGTGATGCTCGCCTTCTTTGACTGGCGCATGACGCTGGCCCTGCTCTTCGTCCTGCCGATATCCATCGGCGTCATCTTCCTCTCCCGCGGGCTTCAAAAGAAGTTCGGGGAGCGGCATGTCAAAGCAAAACTCAACGTCTCCCGGCAGATACAGGAGTACCTCGACGGCATCAAGGTCGTCAAGGCCTTCGGGCTGTCCGGCGAGAAGTCGGCCGCCCTCAAAGCCGCCTTAAAGCAGATGATGAAGGAGGCCATCACCTTTGAGGCCATCGCCGGCAGCTTCGTCACCCTCTCCTCCATCGTGCTGCAGGTCGGCATCGGCGTCGTCATTCTGGTCGGCGTCAACCTCCTGACGGCCGGCAGCCTTGACCCCGTCAAGTTCCTCACCTTCACGATGATCAGCACCCGCATTTACGCGCCGGTGCTGGCCATCCTCACCATGCTGGCCGAGGTCATGTACCTCTTCACCTCGTCGAAGCGCATGCAGCTGCTGCGGGAGGAGCCCGCCATGGAGGGCGACGCGGACGTCACGCTCCGGAGCTTCGACATTGAATTCAAAAACGTCACCTTCGCCTACAACAGGGAGGACGTCATCAAAAACATGAGCATCACCCTCCCGCAAAACGCGGTGACGGCGCTGGTCGGGCCGTCGGGCTCCGGCAAGAGCACCGTCTCCCGGCTCATCGCGCGCTTCTGGGACGTGAACAGGGGCCAGATTTTCATCGGCGGGCGCAACATCCGGGACATTGACCCCGAGACGCTGATGAAATATATGAGCTTCGTGTTCCAGGACGTCGTGCTCTTCAACGACACGGTCATGAACAACATCCGCATCGGCCGCGAGGGCGCGACCGACGGGGAGGTGCGCGCCGCGGCCAGAGTCGCCCGCTGCGACGAGTTCATCGGCAAGATGGAAAAGGGCTACGACACCCTCATCGGCGAGAACGGCTGCACGCTGTCGGGCGGCGAGCGGCAGCGGATTTCCATCGCCAGAGCCATCCTCAAAAACGCGCCCATCGTGCTGCTCGACGAGGCCACCGCCTCCATCGACCCCGAAAACGAGGTCCTGATTCAGGAGGCCATCTCGGAGCTCATCCGGGGCCGCACCGTCATCGTCATCGCCCACCGGCTCAAAACCGTCGCCGGGGCCGACAAAATCGTCGTGCTCGACGGGGGCAAAGTCTCGGAGCAGGGCACTCACGAGGCGCTGCTGGCCAAAAACGGGCTGTACGCCAAGCTGTGGCACATTCAGCAGGAGAGTTTGGGATGGAGCGTTTAAACAGAGAAGGCGCGGTGAAAAATGAGGATAGCTCCATGACGGACATCCGCTGCCACGACTGCCGGGCGCAGCTCGACAGAAACTTTTTAGTGTCGGCGGCCCCCGTACTGGCCGGCGTGAAGCCCTCGGCGCTCATCTGCGTCCGGCACTGCTGGAAAGACGTCTGGCAGGCGCAAAAAGCGCATATCTGCGAACAAACGGGGCTCACTGTCAAAGAGCTGTATGAAAACAAAGCCGCCTCGGGGTGGCTCGTCTACGACGAATCCCTTTTGAGCGAAAGGCTTCAAAGCGCTGCCGCCGGAGCCCTGCTGCGCAGGTACGGCTATCCGGCGGACGGCACTCCGGCCGAACTCCTCGAACACCTCAAAGGGCGCTTTGACGGCGCCGGATTCCCGCACGAAATCGGCGTATTCCTCGGCTACCCGCCGGCGGACGTCGACGCCTTCATCGCAAAGGGCGGCAGGGATTATCTCTGCTG
>DATMXT010000052.1:0-6987 GCA_035561375.1 Terriglobales bacterium
GCCATTATATGCCGCCCGCGAGCGCGAATTCATTTCGCGCGGGAAGGGCACCGAACACTTGGCGGAAAACCCGCAGGTTTTTCGACACTTTGCCGCGGCCGCGCACAATCGTGCGCGGCCGCATTTATGTGAGGGACCGCTTCAGCTTTGGGCTGCGGATAGCCCTGCGGCGAGCGCCTTGCGGTTGACCGCCATGACTTCGGGCTTCTTGCCCCCAAACTTCGCTTCGAGGCTCGAAAGAAAGCCCTCCCTGTCCATGATGCCGGTGGCGCCGATTAAGGCCCCCGCCATGACGATGTTGGCCGCCTTGACGCTGCCGAGGGCGGCCGCCGTCTCGTCGGCCGCAACACAGACTTTCTTGACGTCCTGTCGCTCTACGGGGCACTTGACCATTGAGGTGTTGAGTATGGCTGCGCCGCCGGGAGCCAGCTCCGCGATAAACTTCTTGTAGCCGACCTCGTTTAAGGCGACGAGGCAGTTGCAGCGGCGGGGCAGCGGCGAGATAATCTCGTCGTCGTCGATGATGACGGTGCAGCGGGCGGCGCCGCCGCGCTGCTCCGGCCCGTAGACCGGCAGGAATGTCGCGTGCTTGCCGTTTTCAACGGCGTTTTGCGCCACCATGACGCCGAGGCTCATGACGCCCTGGCCGCCCGAGCCGCAGATGAGGACCACGTTTCTCATTTTTGCGCCTCCCTGTCTCTGAAGACTTTCTGCGGGAAGTACTTCATCGAAGTCTCCTCCATATACTCAAGGGATTTCAGCGGCGGCATGCCCCAGTTTGTGGGGCAGTTTGTGAGCAGCTCGACAAAGGTAAATCCCTGTCCGGCGAGCTGAAGCTCAAACGCGCGCCTGATGCCGGCCTTTGCCTTGCGGATATTTGCGGGGTTGTTGAGCGCAAATCGGGCGATGTACGCGGGCGCGTCGAGCTGGTCGATGAGCTCGCACATTTTGAGCGGGTACCCGGTGTCCGAGGGGTCGCGGCCGGCACGGCAGGTCGTCGACTTCTGACCCGGCAGCGTGGTCGGGGCCATCTGGCCGCCGGTCATGCCGTAAGTGCCGTTGTTGGCGAAGAGGACTGTGAAGCGCTCGCCGCGGTTGGCCGCCGACAGAATCTCGGCGAGGCCGATGGCCGCGAGGTCGCCGTCGCCCTGATACGTGAAGACGAGCTGGTCGGGGCGGCACCGCTTGACGCCGGTCGCCACGGCCGGGGCTCTGCCGTGGGCCGACTCGGCCATGTCGAGGTTGAAATAGAGCAGCCCCATCGTCGAGCAGCCGACCGGCAGCACGAGGATGGTCTCGTCCCTCTTCCCGAGCTCGTCAATGAGCTCGGCGATGATTTTGGAGGCCGTCGCGTGCAGACACCCGGGGCAGTAGCCGTTTGGGATGGGCAGCAGCGAAGCCGGTTTGCTGTAACTCTTTGCCATCACTTGTCACCTCCCGCAAAGCCCCGCAGCGCCTCAAGCACGCCCTCGTCGTCGAGCAGCACGCCGCCCGACCGGCCGTACTCGTATATGGGCGCGCGGTCCTTGACTTCCAGTGCAATATCGTCGCGCATCTGAGCCGGAATGGTCATTTCAATGTCGATGAAGGCCTTGACCCTGCCGTAGTCGAGCTTTGCAAAGCTCGCTTTGGGGAAGGGGTAGAGCGTGATGGGCTGAATCATGCCGATTTTTACCCCCTCGGCCCGCAGCGTCAGAATGGCCTGCTTGGCGACGCGGGAGGCGATGCCGTAGGCCACCACAATGTACTCGGCGTCGGCGAGCAGGTACTCCTCGACCATGACGTCGTTTTTGGGCCACTCTGCGTACATTTCGCCGTGGCGGATGTTGTCGGCCTCAAGCTGGGTCTCAAGGGCATAAATCGAAGAGACGGTGCGCATCTTGCGCGCTTCCCCCTTGTCGCGGCCGAGCTTCCAGCCGGCAGCCGTCGCGGCGCTCAGCTCCCGCATGGGCGGCAGCTCGACCTCCTCCATGATGGAGCCGATGCACCCGTCCGCCAGAATGAGCACCGGGCTGCGGTCTCTTTCGGCGTACTCAAAGGCGCTATAGACGAGGTCGGCGGCCTCCTGCACCGAGTTTGGCGCAAAGACCAGCGTGTGAAACCCGCCGTGGCCGAGCGCCTTTGTCGACTGCAAATAGTCCGACTGGGCCGGCTGAATGGAGCCGAGCCCCGGGCCGCCGCGGGCGACGTTGACGATGACGGCCGGCAGGCTGGCCCCCGCGATGTAGGAGATGCCCTCCGATTTGAGGCTGATTCCGGGGCCGGAGGAGCCGGTCATGGCTCTCGTACCGATGCAGGCCGCGCCGTAGACCATGTTGATGGAGGCGATTTCGCTCTCCCCCTGGACAAAGGCGCCGCCGACTTCGGGCAGCCGCCAGGACATGTACTCCAAGAGCTCGCTCTGAGGCGTGATGGGATAGCCCGCAAAGAACCGGCAGCCGCCGCGCACCGCGGCCTCGGCCATCGCCTCGTTGCCCTTCATGAGAACTTTAGCCATTTTCGTCACCTCCTTCTGAAATACTGATGGCCGCCTCCGGGCAGGCGACGGCGCAGGTCATGCAGCCTATGCAGGCGGCCTCGTCCTTCATAACGGGAAGGAGAAAGCCGCGCGGGCTGCGCACAGTGCCGATCCCAAGCAGGGACTTGGGGCAGAATTTCACGCAATATCCGCAGCTCTTGCAGAGCATCGGATGAATTTCAAGCCTTGTCATGCCATGTCCTCCTTTCTCTTGATATCTTTATTATAGAGTGGCGTCAATTATTGCATCAACTTTTGCGCCGTCTGCGGCTATTTGGCGCAAAACGGCGCAAAAACAGGCGCCAAAAGGCCCAGATATTGCCCTTTGGCATTTAACGTGATATACTTTCGGCATTAAGCGCGAGCGGAGGTGATTCCATGGACAAAAGCCGGCTCGAGGCCCGGCTGCGGGAAAACCCTTTCACACAGCTCAGTGAAATCGTCCGGGACCTCATTAAAGACGATATCCTCTCCTTTACGCTGCAGCCGGACACGCGGGTCAACGGCTCTAAGATTGCCGAAACGCTTGGAATAAGCCGCACGCCGGTCGACGAGGCAATTCACGCCCTGGCGGGCGAGGGGCTGCTGGTCCAAAAAGAGGGGCGGCGCGGCTACTATGTCTACGCCATGACCCGCACGGCCGTGGAGGACCTCTACTACGCGAGAAAAGTCGTCGAGGGCACTGCGAGTTACCTCTGCGCCCTCCACAACGGGCAGGTGGACATTGCCCGCCTGAAAAAAATGGCCTACGAATTCCGGGACATATTTGCCTCCCACGACTACCGCCGCCTCGGCGAGCTCGACCCCGCCTTTCACCGGCTGATTGTCGAGTTCACGCGCAACGATTACCTCGTGCGCATGTACCGCGCGCTTGACAGCGCCATCTCCTATCACAACGGGCGGCTGAGCCATCTGCTGTCTGAGTCCCCGGAGCTGTCGGTGCCCTCGATTTCGACCCAGCATATCACGATTTGCAACGCCATTGAGTTCGGCGTGCCCGATATGGCTCAAAACGCGGCGGTCGCCCACGTCGACGCCTGCGCCGACATGCTGCGGCGCACGATTCCGCTCTACTGAACATAAAAAAGACCGGCCGCATGGCCGATCTTTTTTTATGATACATAATCGTTTACATGCCGCGCACTTCAAGCTCCCCGTCCTTGACGGTGACGCCGACGGCCTCAATGGGGCTGTCGCCCCCCTCAACGATGAGAGTCGCAACGCGGTCCTCAATTTCACGCTCCACGGCCCTGCGCAGCGAGCGGGCGCCGTACTTCTCCGAGAAGGACTTCTCGGCAAGCCAGGGGGCGACGCTGTCGTCTGTCATCAGCTTGCGGCCGGACTCGGCCATCGCCTTTTTGAGGTCGCCGAGCATGATGGCGGCGATCTTCACAAAGTCCCCCTTGTCGAGGGGCCGGAAAGCGACCACTTCGTCGACCCGGTTGATGAATTCGGGGCGCAGAAAGCTCTCGAGCGCCTTCATGGCCTTCTCGCGGCTGCGCAGGTCCGCCGTCATGCCAAAGCCCAGGGGCGCCTCCCGCTTTTCGCTGCCGGCGTTTGAGGTCATGACAATGACGGTGTTTTCAAAGTTGACGGTGCGCCCGTGGGCGTCGGTCACCCGACCGTCGTCGAGAATCTGCAGCAGCACATTGAGCACGTCGGGGTGGGCCTTTTCAATCTCGTCAAAGAGAATGACGCAGTAGGGCTTGCGGCGGACTTTTTCGGTCAATTGCCCTGCCTCGTCGTAGCCGATGTAGCCGGGCGGCGAGCCGATGAGCCGCGAGACCGAGTGCTTTTCCATAAATTCCGACATGTCAAGCCTTATCATAGTCTCGGGCGAGTCAAAGAGGGAGGCCGCGAGCTGCTTGACAAGTTCGGTCTTGCCGACGCCCGTCGGCCCGATGAAGATGAAGGAGGCGGGCTTGCGCTTGGGCGAAATTCCGGCCCGGTTGCGGCGCAGAGCGCGGGCTAAGGCCGAGACCGCCTCGTCCTGGCCGACAACTCTCGCCCTCAGTTCGTCTTCCAGCCGGGCGAGCTTTTTAAACTCGCTCTCCTTGATTTTGGAGGCCGGCACTCCGGTCCAGACCTCGACGACCGAGGCGAGCTGGTCGACCGTGATGTGGACCGGCTGGCGGTCCCGCTCGAGGGACTTGATCTCCTCCTCGATGCGGCACTCTTTTTCGCGGATTGCGGCAAGCTCGGCAAAGCTCTCCTCGCTGCCGTCGGGCCGGAGCTCCTCCCTGCGGGCGGCAATGTCTTTTTGCTCGCGCTTTAACATGATGAGCCGGTTGCCGGCCTCGTCCCCGATGTTTCCGAGGGAGGCCGCCTCGTCGATGAGGTCGATGGCCTTGTCGGGCAGGAACCGGTCGGTGATGTACCGCTCCGAGAGCGAGACCGCGGCCCGGATGATGTCCTCGCTCAGGGTCACGTTGTGGTAGGTCTCGTAGTAGCTTTTGATGCCTTCGAGAATCTCAACCGAGGTGTCGATGGAGGGCTCCTCAATCGTCACGGGCTGGAACCGGCGCTCGAGGGCGGCGTCCTTTTCAATTGACTTGCGGTACTCGTTGAAGGTCGTCGCCCCGATGACCTGAATTTCCCCGCGGGAGAGGGCCGGCTTTAAGATGTTGGCGGCCGACATCGAGCCTTCGGCGTCGCCGGCGGCGACGAGGTTGTGCACCTCGTCGATGACCAGAATGATGTTGCCCTCTTTTTTGACCTCCTCGATGAGCTGCTTGATTCGGGCCTCGAACTGGCCGCGAAACTGGGTGCCGGCCACAAGCGACGTGAGGTCGAGCAAATAGATCTCCTTGTCGGCAAGCTTGGGGGGCACTCTTCCCTCCGCAATGCGGATGGCAAGGCCCTCGGCCACCGCCGTCTTTCCGACGCCGGGCTCGCCGATGAGGCAGGGGTTGTTCTTCTGACGGCGGTTTAAAATCTGGATGACGCGGGCCGTCTCGCGTTCGCGGCCGACAATGCGGTCGAGCTTGCCCTCGCGGGCGTTGTCGGTGAGGCAGATGCAGTGCTGGGATAAGAGCTTGGGTTTTTCCTTTGCGGCCTTGCGCTTTTTTTCGGACGGGCCCGGCCGCGGCGGCGCCTTTTGCTCTTCGGGCTGCTTTTGGTTTGCAAAAAGCGCCCGGAAGGCCGGCGGCAGCTCCATGGCCGTGCCCGAATCGTCCGCAGAGCCCTCAAAGAGCTGCATGACTTCGTTTTCCATATTCTCTATGTCCCCCGGCTCCATCCCCATACTTTTGAGGATGTCGTTGACCGGTTTAATTCCAAGCTCAGAGGCGCACTGCAGGCAGTAGCCTTCGCTGAGGGTCTTCCCGTTCTCCTGTCTCGTGACAAAAATGACCGCAAGCCGTTTTTGACAGCGGGTACACATCATAGTCGTTTTTCTCCTTATTCTCCCTACAGGATGCGCTTAAAGGGCGTCAACTGATAGAAGTACTTGAACAAAATGGTCGAATTGATGACTTCCGAGTTCAGCTCCCGCCCTATGTAGCTGCTGATAAAGGGGGCGAGATAGGTTAAAACCCCTGCCAGAACCATCATGATCACTGCGCCTTCGAGGATGCCGAGCAAAATGCCCATACCCCCGTTGAGGGGTTTGAGCACCGGCAGCTTCAGCACCGCGTCGACGACAAAGGTGGCGATGCGCACGACGACGAGCGCCAGCGCAAAGACAAGGACAAATCCCGCCGCGGCGCTGACGGCGCTTGCCAGGGGCGTTGCGATGGCCGCCTGGACGGCGGCCTTCGCCTCATCGCCGGTGGCGGAGGCGATGACATTTTGCACATCGGCCGCCGTGACCGAATAGCGCCCGAGAAACTCCCGCAGCACATCCGGCATGGAGGAAAATAGCTTCTCAAGCTGGGCCGTGAAGCTCGGCGTTCCCTCCCCCGTCGTCACAAACCGGGTGAGATAGTCCCCGACCGCGCCTTCAAAGGCCTTCTCTATCCACCTGGCGGAGAGCCAGTCCCCGGCGGCGCCGCCGAAAACCACCGCCGCGCCGAGCGCCGCAAAAGTGCCGACAAAACCCACCATGGTCTTGAAAAAGCCCCGTCTTGCGGCCGACACGGCACAGAGTGCCAGCACTGCCACCGATAAGATGTCGAGTACAGCTACCATTGTCCACCTCACAAAACATTATACCAGTTGTCATACAAAAAAACATTTACTAATTATGTCTAAATTACTAAAAAAATCTAAACCGCATCGCCGCTCTCTATTTTGACAGCGCAGGGAAAAATCGGTTCCATAGCCCGCTTCAATTTGTCGTCGTCATTTTGTCGGTCTGGACAAAGATGACCCGGCCCGAATGGGTGACCAGCACCGCTTTGACGCCCGAGAGCAGCGTCTCGGTCACAAGCCCCCCGCTCTGGTCGTAGACCGCACCGCCCCCGTCGTAGACGATGGCGGTGCGCCCCGCGGCGCAGGACAGATACCGCACTTCGCGGTCGGTCTGGGCC
>DATMXT010000053.1:0-7619 GCA_035561375.1 Terriglobales bacterium
CCGGGAGGGACGACATGGACAAGCTGACGCCGATGATGCAGCAGTATATGGAAATCAAGGAGCGCAACGCGGATTACATTCTGCTGTATCGGCTTGGCGATTTCTATGAGATGTTTTTCGAAGACGCCAAGCTGGCGTCAACCGAGCTTGACCTTGTCCTGACCGGCAGAGACTGCGGAATGGACGAGCGGGCGCCCATGTGCGGCGTGCCCTACCACAGCGTCGACGCCTATATCGCGCGCCTCGTACAAAAAGGGTATAAAGTGGCCGTCTGCGAGCAGACGGAGGACCCGGCCCTCGCCAAGGGGCTTGTCAAACGCGAAATCGTGCGGCTTGTCACGCCCGGCACCGTCACCGACGACGGCATGCTCGAGGGCTCCAAAAACAACTATCTCGCGGCCGTCCTGCCGGACGAGGCCGGCTTTGCCATGGCCTTTGCCGACGCGTCGACCGGCGAGCTCTGCGCCATGCGCCTTTCCGAGGCGGGGAGAGTCGAGGACGAACTGGCCCGGCTCTCCCCCCGCGAGGTGCTGACGGCGGCGGCTTTTCCGCCCCCGCAGGGGCTTGCCGATTTTTGCCGGCGGCAGCTCGGCGCCATATTGACGCCCTGCGGCGGCGACAAAGAGGCGCTGGCCGCGGCCGCTTTCGGCAGGTATGGCAAAACCGAGCTGCTGGACAAAGGCATGGATGAGGCCGCATGCGCCTGCGTCGGCCTCATTGTCGGCTATTTGGAGGAGACCCAGCGCACCGGCGAGCTGCGCCTGGGGGAGGTGCGGTTTATCCGGCAGGGCAAGACGACGGGGCTCGACTTTGTCACCCGCCGCAACCTCGAACTCACGGGCACCATCGTCTCGGGGGAAAAACGGGGCTCCTTACTCGGGGTGCTCGACCACACGAGGACGGCGCCGGGAGCCCGGCTGCTGCGCGCCCGCATTGAACAGCCGCTCTGCGACATTGCGGCCATCACCCGCAGGCTCGCGGCTGTCGGCGAACTCAAAGAGGATGCCGCACTGCGTGAAAAGCTGAGGCAAATCTTGTCCGAGGTCTGCGACCTCCAGCGGCTCCTGACAAAAGTGGTCTACAAGACGGGCACGGCCCGCGAGCTTGTCGCCATCTCGGCCACGCTGCGCCGTGTGCCGGAGTTAAAAGAGCTCCTTGTCCCCTGCAAGAGCGCCCTCATCGCCGAGCAGGCAGGCGCACTTGACGCCGTAGAGGAAATGACGGCGCGGGTGGCGGCCGCCATTGTCGACGACCCGCCCATGACGGTCAGAGAGGGCGGCATGATCCGCCGCGGCTACAACCCCGAGGCCGACCGGCTCAAGGACCTCGTCGACGGCGGGCGGGGAAGGCTTGTCGCCATTGAGGCGGGGGAGCGGGAGCGCACCGAAATTAAAAACCTCAAGGTCTCCTACAACAAGGTCTTCGGCTACTACATAGAGGTTTCAAAGGGCAACGTCTCCAAAGTGCCGCCGGACTACATCCGCAAGCAGACCCTCGTCAACTGTGAGCGGTACATCACCCCCGAGCTCAAGGAGCTCGAGGGGGAGGTGCTGTCGGCCGGAGACAGGCTTAAGGCGCTCGAGTACGAGCTCTTTTCCGAGGTGCGGGACATGGCGGCGGGCTGCGCCGCCCGCATTGTGGGGACGGCCGAGGCCTTAGCCGAACTCGACTGCACGGCGGCCCTCGCCGAGGCCGCGCAGCGGTACCGGTACTGCGAGCCGGAAGTCGACATGGGGGACCTCATTGAAATCAAAGAGGGGAGGCACCCCGTCGTCGAGCGGCTGCTCTCGGACGCCCTCTTTGTGCCAAACGACACGCGGCTCGACTGCAAGGGGGGCCGCATGGCCATCATCACGGGGCCCAACATGGCCGGCAAGTCCACTTACATGCGGCAGACCGCCCTCATTGTGCTCATGGCCCAAATGGGCAGCTTTGTGCCGGCGGAGTACGCCCGCATCGGGCTTGTGGATAGGATTTTCACGCGGGTCGGGGCGGCCGACAACATTGCGGGCGGCCAGTCGACCTTCATGATGGAGATGAGCGAGACCGCCCACATCCTCAAAAACGCGACAAAGCGCAGCCTCATCATCTTCGACGAGATCGGCCGCGGCACCTCGACTTTTGACGGCATGAGCATCGCGAGAGCCGTCGTCGAGTATGTGGCGGACAGTAAGCTGCTTGGCGCCCGCACGCTCTTTGCCACCCACTACCACGAGCTGACGGCGCTGGAGGGCGAAGTCGACGGGCTTGTCAACTACAACATCGCGGTCAAAAAGCGCGGGGACGACATCACTTTTTTGCGCAAAATCGTGCGGGGCGCCGCCGACGACAGCTACGGCATTGAGGTGGCCAAGCTCGCGGGCGTGCCGGAGCCGGTCATCCGCTGCGCAAAGCGGGTGCTCTTAGACCTTGAAAGCGAAAAACAGCGGACGGTCCCCCGCGCCGCCCCGGAGGGCGAGCCGGACGCGCAGCTCTCCTTTTCGGCGGGGCCGGCCGGGGCGCTTTGCACCGAGCTTGCCGCCATTGACGTATCCACCCTGACGCCCCTTGAGGCGCTCAACCGGCTGTATGAATTGCAGCAGAGGGCCAATAAACTATGAGTAAAATCCATGTGCTCGACAAACAGGTGGCCAACCTCATTGCGGCCGGCGAAGTCGTCGATCGGCCGGCCTCCATTGTCAAGGAGCTCGTCGAAAATTCCATTGACGCCGGCGCCAGTAGCATCACGGTCGAAATCAGGGAGGGCGGGGTCAGCTACTTGCGGGTGACCGACAACGGCTGCGGCATGAACGAAGAGGACGCGAGGCTCTCCTTTGCCCGCCACGCCACCTCCAAAGTGAGGCAGGCCGAGGACCTCACGGCCATCGGCACCCTCGGCTTTAGGGGGGAGGCGCTGGCCGCGACCGCCGCCGTCTCCAAAGTGCAGCTTCGCACAAGGGAGCCCTCCGAAGTGGAGGGCACCGAGGTTATGGTCGAGGGCGGCGCCGAAGTCGCCGTAAACCCCTGCGGGTGCCCCGCAGGCACCACCATCATCGTGCGGGAGCTGTTTTACAACACGCCCGCCCGCAGAAAATTCCTGAAAAAAGAGACGACGGAGGCGGCCACGGTCGGCGCGATGGTCGAAAAGCTGGCCATGGCAAACCCTGCGGTCGCCTTTGAATACATCAAGGACGGCAAGACCTCCCTGCTGACGCCGGGGGGCGATTTGCGCACGGCGGCCCGGTCGGTACTCGGCCGCTCGGTCGACGCCATGCTGGCGGTCGAGGGCGCCTCTGGAGAAGTTCAGGTGTCGGGGCTTGTCTCCCCGCCCGAGGCCGCCCGGCCAAACCGCGGCGGGCAGCACTTTTTCGTCTCCGGCCGGTACATCCGCTCCCGCACGCTTCAAATTGCGGTCGAGGAGGCCGTGGCGGGCCGCGTGCCCGCCGGGCGCTATCCCGCCTGTGTCATTGTCATCGACCTGCCGCCCGAGCTCATAGACGTCAACGTCCACCCGCAGAAGCTCGAAGTGCGCTTTGCAAACGAGCGGGCGGTCTTCGACGCCGTGTCGGGCTCGGTTCGCAGCGCTTTTGACGGCAGGTCGGCCCCGCCCGAGCTGCGCTTTGCGTCCGCGGGTCAATCCCTTGCGCACAGCGCCCCGCCGCCCGCCCCGCGAAATGAGCCCATGTCGGCCGAAGTCCCGCTTTTTGCGCAGAATCCGCCGCCCGCGGTGCCCGTCTTTGCGCAAGCGGCACCCCAAACCCGCGCGCCGCGGGGCCGGCTGGACATTGACGCCGCCGACTGGGAGTATGTTCCGCCCAAAAAAGCGGAAGATAAGGAGGAGGGGGCCGCCCCGCCGCAGCCCGCACAGGCGGAGCCCGTAAAGGCCGAGGCCTTTGCGCCGGATGTCCTGATGCCGGAGCCTGCCGATAAGCCGCAGACCGAGGAGCAAAAGACGCTCGACATGCCCCCCGCCTTTCGGATGGTCGGGGAGCTCTATCACACTTATTTTATCGTCGAGTTCGAGGATGAGGTCTGGCTTGTCGACAAGCACGCGGCCAAAGAGCGCATGCTGTATGAAGAGCTCCTGAAAGCCGGCGGCGCCATGCCGCAGCGGCTCATGGAGCCAAAGCTCTGCGTCTTAGGCAGGGCCGACACGGCGGCAGCCCTCGAGGGAATGGAGGCGCTTGCCGCCTGCGGATTTGAAATTGAGGCCTTCGGGGACGACACGCTGCTCGTCCGCTCAATGCCGATGGGCATTGACGCGGCCCACTGCGAGGAGCTCATCACGGAGCTCTGTGGCCTGCTGCGCGAGGGCAGGCGGGAGCCCGTGCCGGAGCTCACAAGGCGCATGCTGCACAAGACGGCCTGCGTCGCCGCCGTCAAGGGCGGGGACAGGGAGAGCCCCATGGCGGGCGAGGAGATGGTACGGGAGCTCATCGCCTCGCCCGAGCTTCGCAGCTGTCCGCACGGGCGACCCTGCGTGAAACGGCTGCCGAAGTCCTATTTTGAAAAGGAGTTTTACCGCACATGAAGCCACGCGTCCTCGCCGTGGGAGGCCCTACCGCCACGGGCAAGACGGCCTTTGGCGTGCTGCTGGCAAAGACTGTCGGCGGCGAAGTCGTCTCCTGCGACTCCATGCAGCTCTACAAGGGCATGGTCATCGGCACCGCGGCCCCCACGCCGGAGGAGACAGAGGGCGTCCCCCACCACATGGTCGGCGTCGTCGACCCCGTTATCCCCTTTTCAGTGGCCGACTACTGCGCCATGGCCGCCCCCATTCTGGCCGACATCCACGCGCGCGGCCTTGTGCCCGTCGTCGTCGGCGGCACCGGGCTCTACATGGACTGCCTGCTCTCGGGCATGACTTTTCTCGGGCAGGAGGACACAGGAGAGGTGCGCCGTCAGCTCTGGGCGCAGGACGGCGAGGCGCTTTGGAAGCGGCTTGCCGAGCTTGACCCGCAGGCGGCGGCCGCCATTCACCCCGCCAATAAAAAAAGGGTCATCCGAGCCCTTGAAGTCGTGCTGACAACCGGCGAGACCATGACGGCAAGGGCCGCCCGCCAGAGCGCGGCTGAGTCGCCCTACGAGGTGACGAAAATCTGCCTTGACATAGCCGACCGGGAGGTTTTGCGCGCCCGGTGCGAGCGCAGAGTTGACGAGATGATGGAAAAAGGGCTGCTTGAGGAGGTCGAAGAACTGCTCAAAAGGCCGGGGCTGCGGGTGTCCACCGCGTTCCAAAGCATCGGCTACAAGGAGCTTGCGACATATTTCGACGGAATACTGCCTTTAGAGCGCGCGGTCGAGGACATCAAGACCGCGACGAAAAAGTACGCAAAGCGGCAGCGCAGCTGGTTTCGAAGGGACGGGGCGGCCCTTTGGTATTATCGGGACCAACTTTCCGGAGAAGCGATAATCGACGATTTACGACAGCGCAATCTGCTATAATTTTCCCATAATCTGGCAATTATGGGAGGTAAACAATGGAAAGACAGCTGAACATCCAGGATGCGTTTTTAAATCAGGTCAGAAGGGACAAGCAGATCATCTCGATGTACCTCGTCAACGGGGTGCGCGTGGGCGGCGTCGTCCGGGCGTTTGACAGCTATGTGGTGGTGCTGGAGGACAGGGGTTCCCAGCAGGTCATTTACAAGCACGCCATTTCGACCATGATCCCGTCGCTGCCGGTTCAGCTTTTCAAGGCGGAGAATGAACAATAACAGTTCCAAAAAACCCAAAACGAACAGGCTGCTCTATGTGTTTTTGCTTCTGGCGGGCGCTTACATCTCCTACCAGATAGCGGCTTTGACGCGCCCGGATTTTGTGACCGAGACGGTCCTCTCCATGAAAATCACCGACGAAATGCAGGTGTCGGGCTGGTTTTTCCGGGATGAGGAGGTCCTCGCCATGCCGCAGGCCGGGGCACAGTACGTCCGGTACGAGGTCTCGGACTGCGGCCGGGTGGCCTCGGGCAGCGTCATCGCAACCCTCTACGAAACGCCTGAGGACACGGCGGCCAGCGCCGAAATTGCGCAGCTGACAAAGACCATCACAAAGCTCGACGCCATGCTCTCGCGGCCCGGTATCGGCATCGGCGAAGTCGCCGAGCTCGACGGCGAAATTTATCAGGCGGTGCGGGACACGGCCGACAGCGCGGCAATCGGCGACCTGTCGGACGCTTCAGAGACCAAGGAGGAGCTCATTTACCTTCTGACGAGAAGGCAGCTCGCCACCGTCGGCACCGAGCCGACTCAGCAGCTCCTCGACGAGCGGGTGGGGGACAAGTCGAGTCTTTTATCCGTCCTGGGCAAAAGGGGGCACAAAGTCGTATCCCCCGCGGCGGGGGCCTTCGTGTCCCGCACCGACGGCTACGAGTCGGTTTTCAACCCCGCCCTCTGCGGGACGCTGACGCCGGCAAAACTGCGGGAAATGGCGGCGACGGCGCCCGCCGACACGGGAAACGCGCTCGGCAAAATCATCAAGGGGTACGACTGGCGGTATGTCTGTATTGTAAATGACGCCGACGGCAAGCGGCTGACCGTGGGCAAGACCTATAATCTTCGGTTTGGCGGGGACCCCGACAACCCCATTTTGGCAGTGCTTGAAAACGCCGCCTCCTCGGAGCAGGACGGATATGTGCTGACTTTCCGCTCCAGCCGCACGAGCTCCGCCTGTCTGCTCCAGCGGCAGCAGACGGCCGGCATCATCCTGACCTCCTACGAGGGGCTTTGCGTCAACAACGAGGCTAGGCGCGTCGTCGACGGCGTGACCGGCGTGTATGTGCTCGCGGGCATGGAGATGACCTTCAAACCCATTGTGGCGCTCTACACGACCGACTCCTACACCATCGTCAAGTGGGAGCCGAACAAGTCGGGGGCACTGCGGCTCTACGACGAGGTCATCTTGACCGGCAAAGAGATTTACGACGGCAAAATCGTGCAGTAGCACGCTGTTATACCACAAGCGCCTGGCGCTTGCGGTATAATTTGTCCATGTGCGTTTCGGCGCAAGCCGAAAAATCGCACGGACGTAATGATAATGTATAATAGCCGCTCTGCGGTTATCATACATAGACATATATATGTGTAAGCGGGGAGAATGCGACATGGGAATTTACGACAACGTCATGCGGGTGCGCGAGGGCATTGCGAGAGCGGCGGCAGCAGCCGGCCGGCCGGAGGGGGACATCACGCTGGTGGCCGTCAGCAAGACTTTCGGCGCCGATAGAATAAACGAGGCCATATCGGCCGGGATAACGGACATCGGCGAAAACTATGTGCAGGAGTTTACGGAAAAACTTCCCCAAATTGACAAGTCGGCAACGCTGCATTTCATCGGCCATCTGCAATCGAATAAGGCAAGACAGGTCGTCGGCAAAGTGAAATATATCCAGTCCTGCGACCGCATGTCGCTGGCCGGGGAAATTGAGCGGCAGGCCGAAAAGCTCGGCATTGTTCAGGACGTTTTAATTGAGGTCAACGCCGGAAACGAGGCCTCCAAGAGCGGCGTTTCCATCGAGGGGGCGCAGGACCTCATTTTTCAGCTCGGGGAGCTGCCCCACATCCGGGTCTGCGGGCTCATGGCCATTCCGCCGCACGATGACAATCCCGGCGCATGCCGGCCCCATTTTGAAAGATTATATC
>DATMXT010000054.1:0-10333 GCA_035561375.1 Terriglobales bacterium
ATAATGAATCGGTTGAAAGGGGAGTAGACATGCTTACAAAAGAACAGGTCATCGACATTCTCAAAGAGGCCGGAGCGTTTCTCGAAGGGCATTTCCTTCTGACCTCCGGCCGGCACAGCGACAAGTACGTGCAGTGCGCCAAAGTCTTCCTCGACGCCAAGTACAGCGAGCCCATCTGCAAAGAGATTGCCGACCACTTCCGGGACGACAATGTCGACATCGTCATCGGGCCCGCCATGGGCGCCGTACAGCTTGCCTACGAGGTCGGCAGACAGCTTGGCTGCCGCAACTTCTTCACTGAGCGCGAAGACGGGAAAATGACGCTGCGCCGCGGCTTTGCCGTGGAGCCCGGCGAGCGGGTTTTGGTGGTCGAGGACGTCGTCACGACCGGCGGCTCGGCCAAAGAGGTCATTGAGATTGTGCGGGCCGCTGGCGGCATTGTCGTCGGCGTAGGCTCGGTCATCGACCGCACGGGCGGGGCGATGGACTTCGGCGTGCCCTTTCGGCCGGCCCTCTCCATGGAGGTGGTCTCCTGGGCGGCGGACGAGTGCCCCTTATGCAAACAGGGTCTGCCCTATGTCAAGCCGGGGAGCCGCAAGAAGACATGAGTTCGGGGCCGCACGACGGTCACCGGCAGCGCATGCGGGAACGGTTTGTGCAAAACGGCTTTCGCGGGTTTGCCGCCCACGAGGTGCTGGAATATCTGCTTTTCTACGCCAGGGCGCGCGGTGACACGAACGAGACCGCTCACGAGCTGATCGACCGGTTCGGCTCGCTGCGCGCCGTTTTCGACGCCCCCGTGGAGGAGCTTGCGGCCTGCAAAAACGTGGGGACCCACACGGCATATCTCATTAAATTGGTGCCGGAGATGGCCCGCGTCTATGCCGAAAGCGGACTTGAGCCGGGCGCCGTGACGACGACGGGGGACGCCGCGGCTCTGCTGGCCCCGAAATTTTTCGGGACCGGCAAAGAGGTCGTCGCCATGCTCTGTCTCGACAACCGCAGAAACCCCAAATTCTGCGGCATTCTGTACGAGGGCAGCGTCAACGCGGTCGACGTCAACATACGGCTTTTGATGGAAAAGGTGCTTGCGACCAAGTCGGTGGGAGTTGTGCTGGCCCACAACCACCCCAACGGCATCGCCATTCCGTCGGAGCTCGACATCGCGACCACCATCCGGCTGCGGGAGTACCTCAGAGGGATAGGCGTGACCCTGGTCGACCATCTCATCATGGTGGAAGGGGATTACATCAGCATGGCCGAAAGTGGGTTTCTCGACGAGGGCTATGTGAGAAGAAATATTTACAGGAGCGAACTCGACCTTGAATAACCGATTTCAGGTGGTGTCGGACTACACGCCGGCGGGCGACCAGCCCAAGGCCATCGCCGAGCTGACAAAGGGTGTGCTGCGCGGGGACAAAATGCAGACGCTGCTCGGCGTCACCGGCTCCGGCAAGACTTACACCATGGCCAATATCATAGAGAAAATCGGGCGGCCGACCCTTGTGCTCGCGCACAACAAAACGCTGGCCGCCCAGCTTTGCAGCGAGTTCCGGGAGTTCTTCCCGGGCAGCGCCGTAGAGTATTTTGTCTCCTACTACGACTATTACCAGCCGGAGTCCTATATTCCCTCGACCGACACATTTATTGAGAAGGACTCCTCCATCAACGATGAGCTGGACAAGCTGCGCCACTCGGCCACCGCCGCCCTCTACGAGCGCAGAGACGTCGTCATTGTGGCGTCGGTCTCCTGCATTTACGGCCTTGGCGACCCCAAGGAGTACACCGAGCTCGCCGTCACGATGCGCCCCGGCCAGAAAATGGGCCGAAACGAGCTCATTCACAAGCTCGTCAAGCTCCAGTACGAGCGAAACGACATGGCCCTGACCCGCACAAATTTCCGGGTCAGGGGAGATGTCGTCGAAATTTTCCCGGCGGGCGCCACCGACCGGGTGCTGCGCACCGAGTTCTGGGGGGACGAAATTGAGCGCATCAGCGAAGTCGACCCTTTGACTGGTGAAATCATATCCCACCCGAAGTTTGAAATCATCTTTCCGGCCTCACACTATGTCGTGTCGCAGGACAAGATGGAGCGCTCCATCTCCGAAATCGAGCGGGAGCTTGAGGAGCGCATAAACTTTTTCAAAGATAACGGCAAACTCATTGAGGCCCAGCGCATAGAGCAGCGCACGCGGTACGACATTGAGATGCTGCGGGAGATCGGCTTTTGCTCCGGCATTGAAAACTACTCCCGCATCCTCTTAGGCCGGGAGCCGGGCGCCACGCCCTATACGCTGCTCGACTACATGCCAAAGGACTTTCTCATGTTTGTCGACGAGTCCCACGTCATGCTCCCGCAAGTGCGGGGCATGTTCGGCGGGGACTTCTCCCGCAAGAAGTCGCTGGTCGACTTCGGCTTTCGCCTTCCCTCGGCCTTTGACAACCGGCCCCTCAACTTCGGCGAGTTCGAGGAGCGGGTGGGGCAGGTCATTTTCGTCTCGGCGACCCCCGGCGAGTACGAGCGGGGGCACTCGACCCAGATTGTCGAGCAGGTCATCCGCCCCACGGGGCTCCTCGACCCCGAAGTGGAGGTGCGGCCGACCGAGGGGCAGATTGACGACCTCTACGGCGAAATCAGGGCGAGAGCCGAAAAAGGGGAGCGGGTGCTCATCACGACCCTCACCAAGAAAATGGCCGAGGACCTCACGGCCTATTACGAGAACATCGGCGTCAAAGTCCGGTATATGCACCACGACATCGACACGATTGAGCGCATGGAGATCATAAGAGACCTGCGCCTCGGCGAATTTGACGTGCTGGTCGGCATCAACCTCCTGCGGGAGGGGCTCGACCTGCCCGAGGTCTCGCTTGTCGCCATTCTCGACGCCGACAAGGAGGGCTTTTTGCGCGGGGCCACAAGCCTCGTGCAGACCATCGGCCGGGCGGCCCGCAATTCCGAGGGCAAGGTCATCATGTACGCCGACAAATACACCGACGCCATGCGCTACGCCATCAGTGAGACCGAGCGCCGCAGGGCCATTCAGAAGGCCCACAACGAGGAACACGGCATCGTCCCCAAGACCATCGTCAAGAGCGTGCGGGACGTCATTGAAATCTCCTCCAAGGTGGAGGTCGAGGGCATCGCCAAAAAGCACATGTCCCGCAGGGAGCGCATGGACCTCATTGAAAAGCTCACGAAAGAGATGCGGGCCGCCGCGAAAATTCTCGAGTTTGAGCACGCCGCCTACCTGCGCGACCGCATCAATGAACTGCAAAAAGGAGCAAACAAAACTTGATAGACAAAATTTCGGTGCGGGGCGCCCGCGCCCACAACTTAAAAAATATCGACGTCGACATCCCGCGGGACAAGCTGGTCGTCGTGACGGGGCTGTCGGGCTCCGGCAAGTCGTCTTTGGCCTTCGACACCATTTACGCCGAGGGCCAGCGGCGGTATGTCGAGTCGCTCTCCTCCTATGCCCGGCAGTTTTTGGGGCAGATGGACAAGCCCGACGTCACGAGCATTGAGGGGCTCTCTCCCGCCATCTCCATCGACCAGAAGACCACCTCGAAAAACCCGCGCTCAACGGTCGGGACCGTGACCGAGATTTACGACTACCTGCGGCTGCTCTACGCCCACATCGGCATTCCGCACTGCCCCGTCTGCGGGCGGGAAATCACGCAGCAGACGGTCGACCAGATTGTCGACAGCATTCTGGCGCTGCCGGCAGGTACCCGCATTCAGGTGCTGGCCCCCATCGTGCGGCAGCGCAAGGGGGAGCACCAGAAAGTGTTTGAGGACGCCCGCAAGGGCGGCTTTGTGCGGGTGCGGGTGAACGGGGAAATGCACGACCTCTCGGAGGAATTTAGCCTCAAAAAGACTTTCAAGCACAACATTGAAATTGTGGTCGACCGCCTTGTCGTAAACCCCGACATCCGCTCGCGGCTCGCCGAGTCGGTCGAGGCGGCTTCGGCCTTAGCCGGCGGCCTGACTTTGGTCGACGCCGAAGGGGAGGAGCAGCTCTACTCCCAGAGCTACGCCTGCCCCGACCACGGGGTCAGCGTCGAAGAGCTGACCCCCCGCATGTTCTCCTTTAACAACCCCTACGGCGCCTGCCCCGCCTGCACGGGGCTCGGCTCCATTTTAAAAATAGACCCCGACCTCATCGTGCCCAACAAGTCGCTCACAGTCAGGGACGGGGCCATCAAGGCCTCGGGCTGGAACTTCGTCTACGGCGGCACCATCGCCCAGATGTACTATGAGGGGCTGGCCGCCCACTACGGCTTCTCGCTCGATGTGCCTTTCGGCGAGCTGCCCAAAAAGGCGCAGGACGTCATTTTGTACGGCACGGACGGCGAGAAAATCAAGATGACCCGCGTGAATGAATACGGCGCCGGCAGCTACTATACCGACTTTGAGGGCATTGTCAACAACCTCATGCGTCGCCATAGGGAGACGAACTCCGACTGGATTCGCTCCGAAATCGAGTCCTCCATGTCCATGGCGCCCTGCCCAGAGTGTGAAGGCAAGCGCCTTAACAAAAACGTGCTGGCCGTCACGGTCGGCGGGCTGAACATCATGGAGCTGACAAGCCTCTCCATTGTCGAGGAGATCGAGTTTTTGCAAAACCTGAAGCTCTCCGAAACCCACCGGCTCATCGCCCGGCAGATTTTAAAGGAGATCGGGGAGCGGCTGACATTTTTGCGCAATGTGGGGCTCGAATACCTCACGCTGGCGCGCTCGGCCGGCAGCCTGTCTGGCGGCGAGAGCCAGCGCATCCGGCTTGCGACCCAAATCGGCTCCTCTCTCACGGGGGTGCTCTACATTCTCGACGAGCCCTCCATCGGCCTGCACCAGAAGGACAACCGCAAGCTGCTTGACACCCTCAAAAGGCTGCGGGACCTCGGCAACACCCTCATCGTCGTCGAGCACGACGAGGAGACCATGTTCGAGTCCGACCACATCATCGACATCGGGCCGGGGGCCGGCATCCACGGCGGCGCCGTCGTCGCGCAGGGCACGGTCGACGAAATCATGCGCACCGAGGGCTCGGTCACGGGGGACTACCTGAGCCACCGCAAGTTCATTCCGGTGCCGGAGTCCCGCCGCCCCGGAAACGGCGGCAGGCTGCGCATTGTCGGCGCGGCTGAAAACAATTTAAAGGACATCACGGTCGACCTGCCGCTCGGCACTTTCACCTGCGTCACTGGCGTGTCGGGCTCCGGCAAGTCCTCCCTCATCAACGAGATTCTCTACAAGTCGCTGGCCTCCCAGTTAAACGGCGCCCGCACGACCCCCGGTGCCCACGCCCGCATTGAGGGAGTCGAGCTGCTCGACAAGGTCATCGCCATCGACCAGTCTCCCATCGGGCGCACGCCCCGCTCCAACCCCGCCACCTACACCGGGCTCTTCACCGATGTGCGGGGCGTCTTTGCCGCGACGACCGAGTCCAAAATGCACGGCTTTGGCCCGGGACGGTTTTCTTTCAACGTCAAGGGCGGCCGGTGCGAGGCCTGCCAAGGCGACGGCATCATTAAAATCGAAATGCATTTTCTGCCAGACGTCTATGTACCCTGCGAGGTCTGCAAGGGCAAGCGGTATAACAGGGAGACCCTTGAAGTAAAGTATAAGGGAAAGACCATTGCCGACGTGCTCGACATGACGGTGGAGGAGGGGGTCGCGTTTTTCGAAAACATCCCCTCCATCAGGCGCAAGCTCGAAACCCTCTTTGACGTGGGGCTCGGCTATATCAAAATCGGCCAGCCCTCCACGCAGCTCTCGGGCGGCGAGGCCCAGCGGGTGAAACTGGCGACCGAGCTCGCCCGCCGCTCGACCGGCAAGACAGTCTACATCCTCGACGAGCCGACGACGGGACTTCACACGGCCGACGTGCACAAGCTCATTGAGGTATTGCAGAAGTTTGTGGCCGAGGGGAACACGGTCATCGTCATTGAGCATAATCTGGATATCATCAAATGCGCCGACTATATCGTCGACCTCGGCCCCGACGGCGGCGACCGCGGCGGCGAAATCGTGGCCTGCGGCACGCCGGAGCAGGTGGCCGACGCCCCCGGCTCCTACACGGGCACATATTTAAAAGCCGTGCTCGAAATGGCGCGGCAGGAGAGGTAAGGCCCCCCATGTTCGGGTATATTGTGCCAAAACAGGAAGAGCTGCGCATGCGGGAGCTCGAGGCCTATAAAGCCATATACTGCGGGCTCTGCCACCGCTTAAAAGAGACCTACGGCGGCGCCGCAACCATGGGGCTCTCCTATGACTTCGCTTTTTTGGCCTGTCTTGGCATGGCTTTGGACGATGAAGAGCCCCGCTACGCCAAGCGGATGTGCGCCACAAACCCCTTGAAAAACACCGGCGCCCTCTCGGCCGAGGCCTCGCTTGACACGGTGGCCGCCGCCCACGTCATTTTGGGGTGCGGCAAGCTGCGGGACGACCTCGCGGACGAGGCCGGCGCAAAGCGGGCGAAAGCCAAGGCCGCGCTGTTGGCGCTCAGCTCTGCCGAGGGGCTTGCCAGGACCTACTTCCCGGCGCTTTCCGCCGGCGTCGATGGGGCGCTCGCGGAGCTCGCTGCTGCCGAAGGCGGCCCGCCCCTGACGCTTGACGGCTACACCCGCCACTTTGCCGGGATGCTGGCGGCCGTCACTGAGGGCCTGTCGGAGGACGCGGTCGTCCAAAGGGTCCTGCGCGAACTCGGCTATCAGGTCGGCCGGTGGATTTACCTGATTGACGCCGCCGACGACCTCGATGAGGACAAAAAGCTCGGCCGGTTTAACCCCCTTGTCGCCGCGGGACTTGACGGGGATATGCCGCTTGTGGTACAAATGCTGACAGATGCGGCTTTCGGAGCTGCCGCCGCCCTCGACCTTTTGCCGCTGCGGCGCTACCGCGGAATTCTCGAAAACATATTACGGGTCGGAATGCCCGCAAAACAGAGAGGAATCACGCATGAGAAACCCGTATGAAGTTCTGGGTGTCCCGCGCACGGCCACCGACCAGGAGGTCAAGACCGCCTACCGGGAGCTGGCGCGCAAATATCACCCCGACAACTATCAGAATAACCCGCTTGCCGACCTCGCCAAGGAGAAAATGAGCGAGATCAACGCCGCGTATGACGAAATTGTGCGCGAGCGGGGGGAGGGCGGCGCGGGGCGCTCCTATCAAAACGGCGGCGGCTATTCCGGCTCCGGCCGGTTTACGGAGGTTCGCACGATGATTGCGCAGGGGAGAATCGAGGACGCCCACCGCACGCTCGACGGCGTGCCGGTCTCGGCCCGCACGGCCGAGTGGCACTTTCTGCGGGGCGTCGTGCTTCAGCGCAAGGGCTGGCTCTCGGACGCGAGGCTCTGCTACCAGCAGGCCGCGGGCATGGACCCCGGCAACCCCGAATACCGGGCGGCCCTGTCCTCGATGGGCGCGGGGCAGGTGCCGTGGCAGGACGACTCCTACGGCACCGGCGGGGCCTTTTGTATTCCCTGCACAGGATGTGACGTATGTACTGCGGCGCTCTGCGCCAACTGCATGTGTAATTGCTGTCTCGGACGATGAGCGCCCGGGAGCTCACAGGCGGCGCGATGGCGGCGGCGGCGGCGGTGGTGCTGATGGCACTGTCGGTCGTCTTTCCCACTCTTTCAATTTCTTGCGCCGCTTTTTCAGGATTTATCATCATGTTCGCCTATCTGAAGTGGGGCATGAAGACCGCCCTGACGAGCTACGCGACCGCGTCGCTCCTCGGTATTATGCTGCTCCCCAACAAGGAGGCCGCCATCCTCTTTGCCGTGCTCTTCGGCCAGTACCCGATGGTCAAGGCGGCCGTAGAGCAAAAGTCCGGCAAGCTAAGGGCCTTTACACTTAAAGCCCTCTACTTCAACGCCGACATGCTGCTTGTCTACTGGTTCGTGTCCGGGGTTCTGGGCCTTCAAATCCTCGACCCCAACATGCCGGCAGCATTTGCCTTTGTCTTCATGAACGTCATTTTTCTCATATACGACTACACTTTTTCCCCGCTCATGAAAGTCTTGCGTCAGCGGTTTTTCAAATTTCTGTGGAGGTAACCCCATTTGTTAGAGGACTTTTTGCAAAATGCCCTGTATCTCGTCCCGGTGGCGCTCCTGTCGCTGTCCTTTCACGAGTTTGCGCACGGCTGGGCGGCCTATAAGCTCGGGGACCCGACCGCCAAAGAGGCCGGCCGCCTGACCTTAAATCCGCTTGCCCATCTCGACATCCTCGGCACCATCGCCATGCTGCTGCTGCGGTTTGGCTGGGCAAAGCCGGTGCCGGTCAACCCCATGTACTTCAAAAACCGCAAGCGGGACTCGGCCATCACGGCGGCGGCGGGCCCCCTCTCCAACTTGCTGCTGGCCTTTGTATGCCTGTTTTTGTTTTATGTCGTCGTCTTCTTTGTGCCCTACGGAAAGCCAAACGACATTCTCCAGAAATTCCTCATCATCATGGTCAGCCTCAACGTCGGGCTTGCCGTCTTCAACCTGTTGCCCATCTCTCCGCTCGACGGCTCGAAAATTCTCTACGCGGTGCTGCCAAACTCAACCTACTTCAAAATCATGCGGTATGAGAAGTATTTCATGCCGGCGCTCTTCCTGCTGCTCTGGATGGGGGTGCTCTCGGGGCCCATCTCCTGGCTGCGAGACCTCGTGATCTCGGGCATGCAGGCCGTCATCCTCCCCGTTTTCCGCCTGCTGTGGAGCTAAACGACAAGGCCGGAGGTTTCTTATGGGTATGGAGCTGAACTATAAGCTGGAGGTTTTTGAAGGCCCGCTCGACCTTCTGCTCCATTTGATTGAAAAAAACGAGCTCGACATCAGGGACATCAAAATCGCGCTGCTGCTCGACCAATTTATGGAATACGTGCGGCTAATAGAGCCGGCAAACCTCGAAAATCTCTCCGAGTTTTTGCTGATGGCGTCTCGGCTCCTCTACATAAAGTCAAGGGAACTCCTGCCCCCGGAGGATGACGACGAAGACCCCATGGGGGAGCTCACCGCCATGCTGGCCGACTACGCGCGGTACAAGGAGCTTGCGGGCGACCTTGAGGACCGCATGCGGGAATACGGCGCTTTGCGGCTTGTGCGCGGCCCGCAGGCGCTGCCCCCGGCGCCCGCCCCGGAAAAAACCTATGGCGCGGACAAGCTGGTCGAGGCCTACAAGGCCGTCTTTCGCGGAAATCTTCGCCGGGTGCCCCCGCCCGTCACCGCCTTTGAGGGCATTGTGGCCCAAAAGACGGTGTCGATTGCCTCCAAGGCCGTCTCGCTGCTGCGCCGCCTTGTGAGGCAGGGCGGCATGCGGTTTTTAAATATTCTTGGGGAAGAGACGACCAAGTCTGAAAAAATCGCATGTTTTTTGGCAATACTTGAACTGTCGAACAGAGGCCGGGTGCGCATCACCGACGCCGGCGCCGCCGACTATAAAATCAACCTGGTGCGGGAGGGGGACAAGCGGTGAAATATTCGAGAACAGAGGGCGTCCTTGAGGCCCTTCTATTCGCCGCCGGAACGCCTGCCGAGCTGGAGCTTTTGGCCAGAGCCGTGGAGCTCGACGCCGACACCTGCGCCGCGGTGCTGGACAACATGCGGGCGAGGTACGCCGAGGAGGACCGCGGAATTGAGCTGCTGCGCCTCGGGGACGCCTACCAGCTTTGCACGAAGGCCGAGTTTGCCGACACGGTCCGGGCGGCGCTTGAAAAGCGCCGGGACGCGGCCCTGTCGCCCGCCGCCTTCGAAGTGCTCGCAATTGCGGCCTATAACCAGCCAATCACGAGAGCCTTTATTGAGCAGGCGAGGGGGGTCGACAGCTCCGGCGTCGTCAGTGCCCTTGTGGAAAAGGGCTTTCTTGAGGAGCGCGGGCGCCTCGACGCCCCCGGCCGGCCCATGCAGTTTGGCACAACGCCCTCCTTTTTGCGCACCTTCGGTCTTTCCTCGCTTGACGAGCTGCCGCCCATCGGCGGAGAGTCCGGCCTGTTTGCTACGGCGTCGGCAGAGCCCCAAGCGGTGCCGGGGGGCTCGGCGTGAGAGTCATCGGGTATATCCTCGCAGGGCTTTTTGCGGTAATCATTTTGCTGCTCTTCTCGACCGTCGGGGCCGACATTCGGTACGCCGAAAAAGAGTCGATGATGACCCTGCTCTTTAACGGCATTCGCGTCTACAAAATTCCGCTCTTTCCCGACCTCATCCCCCCGGCGCTCGCCAAGAAAAAACCCGAGGAGCTGAAGGGAAAACCGGTGTCCGAGCAGGCGCTCATCGGGATATTTGAGGATATCGGCGACCTGCTTTCCTTTTCTAAACGCGCACTTAGCATTTTTTACCG
>DATMXT010000055.1:0-6077 GCA_035561375.1 Terriglobales bacterium
GACAGCAATTAAGGAGAAGGGTACATGGCAAAGGAGACACAAAAAAAGGACGGGCTGAGCCTCGTCGATTTATTTACGCTCGGGTTTGGCGCAATCATCGGCGTGGGCTGGTCGGTGACCCTCAACAACATGTTCATCAACGGCGGCGGCCCGGTGCCGGCCATCCTCGGATTCACAATTGCGACGGCGCTCTTCATTCCGGTCGCGCTCTGCTACGCCGAGCTGACGCCGGCCATGCCGGTGGCGGGCGGCGTCATCGCCTACGCATACAAGGCCATGGGCACAAAGATGAGCTTTGTGTCGGGCTGGTTTGTCGCAATGGCCTACATCAGCATCCTGCCGTGGGAGGCCATCGCCATCAACAACATTCTCGCCTTCATTTTCCCGTCGCTCAGCACCGGCACGGTTTTATACACCATCGCCGGCTCCGACATCTACCTCAACGCCCTTGTTGTGGGGCTGATTATCGCGCTGCTTGTCGTCTGGCTCAACTGGCGCGGCGTGCAGGGCGCCGCGACCATGCAGACTTTTTTGACCTTCTTCCTCATCGGCGGCAGCGCCTTATGCGTCGCCTTTGCGCTGCTCAAGTTCGATGCGTCCCACATTCAGCCGATTTACTCCGTCATGGCGGGCAAGAGCCACACCTCATTTTTGACCGGCGTTTTGACCATGCTGGCCCTCGCCCCCTTCTACTACTCGGGGTTTGACACCATTCCGCAGGGCGCGGAGGAGGCCGGCGGCGTCGACCCGCGCTCCTTAGGCAAGGTCATCGTCGGCGCTTTGCTGTCTGCCGGCGTCTTCTATATCGCCATTTTCCTTTCGGTGGGCTACTCCTACCCCTGGCAGGAGTTCATCGGCTTTCCCAAGCCCGCCCTTTCGAACCTCATGGCCGCGCTCTACAGCGGGGCGCTGGGCCAGTTTTTGTTCTGGCTGTCGCTGGCGGCGACGCTGGCCGGGCTCGTCACAACCTGGAACGGCTTTTTCATCGCCGGAAGCCGCCTGCTGCTCGGCATGGGCCGCGCAAGGCTGCTGCCCGCCTTTTTTGCCACCGTTCACCCCAAGTACAAGACGCCCTACGGCGGCAGCATTTTCTGCTCTATCGCGATGCTGGCGGGGCCCTTTCTCGGAATCGGCCTCGTCGACCCTTTAACCATTCTCGGCTCGACCGGCTTTGTCGTCGGCTGGGGCATGGCCTGCCTGTCGGCTGTCATGCTCTATAAGAAGGCCCCCGACATGCCCCGGCCCTACCGGATGCCGGGCGGCGTGGCGACGGCCTGGACCGGCACCGCCGTCTGCGCCCTCATGTTCTTAAACTGCGTCATTCCGGGGCTGCCGGGCTACATGGGCTCCATCGGCATGAGCGTCTTCATCGCCTGGTGCGTCCTGGGCCTCGTCTTCTACACCACGACCTCGAAGTACCGCGCCGCCATCAGCGAGGAGGAGCGCATGGCCGAGCTGTTTAAGGCTTCGAGACCCAAGGAGGAGCCGCAGGATGCTGCCGGCTGACCTTGCGGCATTCGACGTCATCGTCTACTACCTTGTGACCCTTGCCGTCGTCACGGGGCTGGGCCGGTCGGTGCGCAAAAAGGCCGGGGCCGGCAGCCGGCAGGACATGGCCATGCGGGCGCCGCGGTTTTTGTCGCTGCTCATCATGTCGGCCGCCGGCATCGCGGTCCTGCTGCTGGCCATGAAGGGGAACGTCACGCAGGCTTCAAGGACTTATATCGGGGTTCCATATTTCGCGGTTTTGGTGTATACTATGACCACCTATTTCCGCCAGATGAAGGAGCTTCGAAGGGAGAAGGGCGGGAGAGGGTGAACCCTCTCCCGCTCTCGCTCCTGTTGCAAGTATACCGCCCGTAAAATTTCCCCTGTCTTCGCCCGAGAGGAGTCTAATGAAGTAAATGAGCACCATTGCCGCCATATCGACGGCCCACGGCGACGCCGCCATCGGCGTCATCCGCCTGTCGGGCCCCGACGCCCACAAGATCGCCGGCGCGGTCTTTTCTCCCATGCCAAAAAAGCCGAGGCAGGCCGCCGTCGGCGTCCTGTCGGATGGGGAGGGCCCGGTTGACAAGGCGGTGCTGACGCTCTGGAAGGCCCCCCGGTCCTACACCGGAGAGGACATGGCAGAGTTCTCCTGCCACGGAGGCCGGGTCGTGCTGCGGCAGGCGCTGGCCGCCGTCGTCGCGGCGGGGGCCCGGCCCGCGGGGCCCGGGGAGTTCACCAAGCGGGCCTTTGTGAACGGCAAGCTCGACCTCGCTGAGAGCGAAGGGGTCATTGAGCTCATCATGGCCACTTCGGCCGCAGCCGCCCGCGCCGCCTTTTCGCAGTCGGCCGGCGCCCTGTCGGGCGAGATTCGCGCCATCCGGCAAGGGCTTGTCGAGGTGGACGCCGACATCATGGCCTATGTCGACTTCTCGTCCGAGGGCATCGAGCCGCCGGAGCCCGGCGGTCTGCTGACAAGGCTAAGAGGCGCCGCCGGGCGGCTGCGAAAGCTGCTTGACACCGAGCGCCGTGGGCGCATTGTGGCCGAGGGGGCGCCCTGCGCCATCATCGGCCGGCCCAACGCCGGCAAGTCCTCGGTCATGAATTTGCTGTCCGGCCGGGAGCGCAGCATCGTCACCGACCTGCCCGGCACCACCCGCGACGTCGTTGAGCAGCCCTGCGAGCTCGGCGGGCTGCTGCTGCGGCTCATGGACACGGCGGGCATGCGGGAGACGGCGGACCTCGTCGAGGCCATCGGCGTGGAGCGGGCAAAGTCGGCCGCGGCCGAAGCGGGACTGACCCTGGCCGTCTTTGATATGTCCCGGCCCCTGACTGAGGAGGACATGGCGGTGGCGGCGCTCTGCCGGAACCGCGAGGCCGTGGCGCTTCTCAACAAGTGCGACCTGCCGGCAGCCGCCGACAGCGCGGAACTTACACCATATTTCAAAAAATTACAGCGTTTTTCAGCCAAAACCGGCGAGGGTCTCGGGGAGCTTTCGGCCTACATCGGCGGGCTCTACCTGCCGGAGGAGGGCGAAGTGCTCATGACCTCGCTGCGCCACGCCGAGGCGGCCGGCCGCGCCCTGGCCCGCGTAGAGGCGGCCGTTTCCGCCCTTATGGACGGGGAGCTCTGTGATATGGCCGAGTTTGACATCCGGGCCGCCACCCGGGCGCTGGGGGAGGTCACGGGGGAGGACGTGGCGGACGACGTGGTCGACAGCATTTTCTCGCGCTTTTGCGTCGGGAAGTAGCCTCCTCCATCCGCGCCGCTACCTGTAAAATCACCCATATTTCGTGTAGTTTCGTGTAATTTATACTGATTGTAAAAATCCATCTGTCATCACAGGGCAACCAAAGGAGTAAACATTGAGTTACCAGGCTGGAAATTACGATATTGTCGTCATCGGCGCAGGGCATGCCGGCATTGAGGCGGGGCTGGCCGCGGCCCGGCTGGGGCGCCCCACCCTCATTTTGACCATCAACCTTGACAGCGTGGGCAACATGCCCTGCAACCCCTGCATCGGCGGCACGGCCAAAGGGCAGCTCGTGCGGGAGATTGACGCCTTGGGCGGCGAGATGGCCAAGGCCGCCGACGCCACATTTTTGCAGAGCCGCATGCTCTGCCGCTCCAAGGGCCCGGCCATTCGCTCTCCCCGGGTGCAGAGCGACCGGCGCCGGTATCAGGAGTATATGAAGCGGGTTTTGGAGCAAACTGAAAACCTGCACCTGCGGCAGGCCGAGGCCGTCGAAATCGAGACTGCGGACGGCGCCGTCTCAGCCGTCGTCACCCGCACCGGCGCGCGGTTTCCCTGTAAAGCGGCCATCCTTGCGAGCGGCACCTACCTTGCAGGGCGCATCATCATCGGCGAGACGGTCTACGAGGGCGGGCCCGACGGCATGCACGCCGCGAGTTGCCTGTCGTCCTCGCTTGAGGCCGCCGGCATCAAGCTTCGCCGCTTTAAGACCGGCACGCCCTGCCGCGTGCTGAAGTCCTCTCTCGACTTCTCCCAAATGGAGGTGCAGGAGGGGGACGACCCCATCACCCCGCTCTCCTTTGAGACGGCGGGGCCGCTCGTCAACAAATCGGTCTGCCACCTGACCTACACGAACGAGGCCACCCACAAGGTCATTAAGGCCAATTTGCACCGCTCGCCGCTGTTTGGCGGCGTCATCAAGGGGGTGGGCCCCCGCTACTGCCCCTCCATTGAAGACAAAGTGGTTCGGTTTGCCGACAAGGAGCGCCATCAGCTCTTTGTCGAGCCCTTGGGCGAGTTCACCGACGAGATGTATGTGCAGGGCTTTTCCTCCTCGATGCCCGAGGAGGTCCAGTACGAGATGCTGCACACATTGCCAGGCTTTGCGAAAGCCCACATGATGCGCCCGGCCTATGCCATTGAGTACGACTGCTGCGACCCCCGCGACCTTGCGCCGACCCTCGAGTCCAAAATCCTGCCGGGGCTTTACGGCGCCGGCCAGTTCAACGGCACCTCCGGCTACGAGGAGGCGGCGGCGCAGGGGCTCGTGGCCGGCATCAACGCCGTCCTCAAAATCGAGGGGAAGGGCCCTCTCATCCTGCCCCGCAAGAACAGCTACATCGGCACTTTGATTGACGACCTCGTGACCAAGGGGGCCGACGAGCCCTATCGCATGATGACCTCCCGCAGTGAATACCGGCTGCTGCTGCGGCAGGACAACGCCGACGCGCGGCTGACCCCCACCGGGCACGCGCTGGGGCTCATAACCGACACGCGCTACGCCGCGTTCATGGAAAAGCAGGCCGCAATTGCCGCGGAGATCGCCCGCATTCGAAAGACGGCGCTGCCGCCGTCGGAAGGGCTCAACGTCTTGCTCACCGAAGCCGGCGGCGCGCCGATCGCCCACCCGCTGCGCATGGCGGAGCTCTTACGCCGGCCGAAAGTCACCTACGAGGCGCTCGCCCCCTTTGACCCCGCCCGCCCCGACCTCTCCCGGGACGTCGCGGAAGAGGCCGAAATTCAAATTAAATATGAAGGGTACATCGAAAAGCAGCAGCAGGAGCTCGACCGGGCCGCCCGGCTTGAAAACATGCGGCTGCCCGAGGGGCTCGACTTTGCCGCCATGGAGGGGCTGCGCCTTGAGGCCCGGCAGAAGCTGGCCAGGGTGAAGCCCGCCACCGTCGGGCAGGCCGGGCGCATTTCGGGCGTCAGCCCGGCCGACATCGCGGTGCTGCTCGTATATCTTGAGAAAAAGAGACGGTAGGAGATGCCTATGAACACCGAAGACAGGGAGCTGTCAAAAGAGGGCGCCGGCGACCCCTCGCGCTACACCGGCTTTATTGAGGAGGCGGCCGCGGCCTGGGGAATGACGGTTCCGGCGCAGCGGCTCGCCGCCTACCTCGCCTTGCTGCACGAGAAAAACAAGGTCATGAACCTCACGGCCATCACCGAGCCCCGCGACATGGCGCTGCGCCACGCAATGGACTCACTGGCCCTCATCAAACTGGGGCTGCTCGCCCCCGGCCGGCTCATCGACGTCGGCACCGGCGGGGGTACCCCCGGCATACCGCTCGCCATCGCGATGCCGCAGCTCTTTGTCACCCTAAACGAGCCCATGCAAAAGCGGTGCGATTTCCTGCGCCTTGCCGCCGAGGACCTGGAAAACGCCGCGGTGCTGCAAGGGCGGGCCGAGGAGCTCGCCAAGGCGCCCCTGCGCGAGAGCTTTGACTTTGCGACGGCGCGGGCGGTCGCCAATTTGCGGCAGCTCGCCGAATATTGCCTGCCCTACGTCAAAGTGGGCGGATATTTCCTGCCCATGAAGGCGGGGGAGCTGACGGCGGAGCTGCGGGAGGCCAAAAACGCCGTTGGAACGCTGGGCGGCGCCATTGAAGAGGTGCTGACCTATGAGGTGCCGGGCGAGGGGGCGCTGCGCAGCGTGCCGGTCATCCGCAAAATAAAGCCGACCGACGCCAAGTACCCCCGCCGGACGCCTCGAATATTAAAAAACCCCCTGTGAAATTCCCGCCGCGCGAATGCGGCGGGAATTTTTTTGTCGTTTTCCATCGTATTTCCACGGAAACTTTTTTCCAACATATGGTAGAATGTCTTGACATA
>DATMXT010000056.1:0-11128 GCA_035561375.1 Terriglobales bacterium
CGGTATAAGAGCCAGTGGATGCTCGGCATCACGAAATATGCCCAGAGGCTCATCGACGACCTCGACGACATCGACTATATCGAGCGGGTTGAAATCCAGCAAAAAAACTGGATCGGCCGCTCCGAGGGCGCCGAAATCCTCTTCAAAACGACGGCCGGCGACGAGCTTGTCGTCTTCTCGACGAGGCCGGACACGCTGTTCGGCGCGACTTTCATGATCATTTCGCCCGAGCACCCGTGTCTTGAGACGTGGGCGGAGAAGCTCACCAACCTCGAGGCGGTCAAGGCCTATCAGGTCGAGGCGGCCAGAAAATCGGACATGGAGCGCACAGAGCTCGCCAAGGAGAAGACCGGCGTGCGCCTTGAGGGCGTCGCGGCCGTCAATCCCGTAAACGGCGAGGAAATTCCCATTTTTGTGTCGGACTATGTCCTGATGGGCTACGGCACCGGCGCCATCATGGGGGTTCCCGCCCACGACGAGCGCGACTACGAGTTTGCCAAAACCTTTGACCTGCCCATCATTGAAGTCGTGGCTGGCGGCGACGTCACAAAAGAGGCCTACACCGACTGCGAAGAGGGCATCATGGTCAATTCGGGCTTCATCACCGGCATGCCGGTGGAGGAGGCCATTGCCGCCATCACCAAATGGCTGCACGAGAAGGGGCTCGGCGAGCCCAAGGTCAACTACAAGCTGCGCGACTGGATTTTCTCCCGCCAGCGCTACTGGGGCGAGCCGATTCCGCTCGTCCACTGCGAGCACTGCGGATGGGTTGCGGTGCCGTACGATGAGCTGCCGGTGAGGCTCCCCGACGTCAAGAGCTATGAGCCCACCGACGACGGCGACTCCCCGCTTGCGAAAATTCCGGAGTTTGTCAACACCACCTGCCCCAAATGTGGCGGCCCCGCAAAGCGGGAGACCGACACCATGCCCAACTGGGCGGGGTCGAGCTGGTACTTCCTGCGCTATATCGACCCCCACAATGACGAGGCGTTCGCGGATGAGGAGGCCCTCAAATACTGGCTGCCGGTCGACTGGTACAACGGCGGCATGGAGCACACGACGCTGCATCTCCTGTACTCGCGCTTCTGGCACAAGTTCTTCTACGACTGCGGCCTCGTGCCCACGAAGGAGCCCTATCAAAAGCGCACGTCGCACGGCATGATTTTAGGCGAGAACGGCGAGAAGATGAGCAAATCGCGCGGCAACGTCATCAACCCGGACGACATTGTCAGGGAGTACGGCGCCGACACCATGCGGCTTTACGAGATGTTCATCGGCGACTTCGAGAAGGCGGCCCCCTGGTCGGCCTCCGGCATCCGCGGCTGCAAGCGCTTCCTCGAGCGGGTGGCGGAGCTGCCCTCCATGATGACGCCGGTTGAGGGCTACTCGGCCGACTTCACGGTCAAAACCCACGCCATGATTAAAAAAGTCGGCTACGACATTGAGCACCTCAAGGCCAACACCGCCATCGCCGCCATGATGAGCTACCTCAACGACGTCGAGGCCAAGGGGTCGATTACGAAGGGCGAGCTTCGGGTTTTCCTCACCCTGCTCAACCCGCTTGCCCCTCACCTCACTGAGGAGCTGTGGGCACAGTGTGGCTTTGGCGGCATGCTCACGGGGCAGACCTGGCCGGAGTATGACGAGGCCAAAACGGTTGAGGACTCGGTTGAAATCGCCGTGCAGGTGGGCGGCAAGCTCAGAGGCACCTTTGTCATCGCCCGCGGCGAGGACGGGAAGTCGGCCATGAGTAAAATCCGCGAGGCCTTTGCGCCGCAGCTCGCCGGCAAGACCGTTGTAAAAGAAATTTATGTTCCGGATAAGCTTGCGAACTTTGTCGTAAAATAAGCGAAGGGCTTTTTGAAAGCCGAAAAAGGACAGGAGGCAGCCTATGATGTATCCGGAAAAATTCAAAGAATGTGTGGACGCCTCGGGGAGCGAATCGCCCGAGCTCGCCCTCATGTATAAGCTCGCCATCAACTTAGGGGCGCGGCTCGAACTCGGCAGCCCCGTCTTCGACGACGAGGAGGATGTGGAGCAGCAGCCCGTCGTCTTTCTCGACGGCTACTGCGGCGGCATCGAGGCCATTGAACGCATACTCGGCGTCTCGCGGGCGAACGGAACCCTCGTCGTCGGCGAGGGCGAAAAGCTGACCCGCGCCCACGGGTTTGAAAAGGTCTCGGGGCAGGCCGTCTGCCTTGAGCTGAGGGACGGGGTGCGCGAACTCGAAACCAAAGACGTCATGAAAATGGATTCCCCCGACCTCTTCAAGCCGGTCAAGCCGACCCTCGCGTGTCCCAAGGTGAACTGCGATTAGTCCGTACTAATCTATACTTGACATTGCGTGGGCGCTTGAGTATAATAAAGTATCCGGAAAGTCTCTTGAATGCAAGCACGAGGGGAGGGAGAACATGTCGGAGATTAAAGTAAAGGATAACGAATCACTGGACAGCGCACTCCGCCGCTTTAAGAGGCAGTGCGCAAAGTCCGGAGTCTTAGCGGAACTGAGAAAACGTGAGCATTATGAGAAGCCGAGCGTGAAGCGCAAGAAGAAGTCGGAGGCTGCGAGGAAGCGTAAATTTAAATGATTTGACCTTTTCCTCGCGAATCCCTCCCAAGCATGAGAGAGACGAGACGGATTAAAAACACAAGAATAACCCGGAATACCACGGTGTTCCGGGTTTTTTCATCGGATGAGGCTTATGACGGATAAAAACAGTCGAATATCGGCCATGCTCATTGTGGCGGCCGGAGTCCTCTGGGGCGGCATCGGTCTCTTTGTCGCCATGCTGACAAACGCGGGACTTACAAGGCTCCAGATTGTCGCGCTGCGCCTTGTGACGGCGGCAGTCGTGTTCTCGGCTGTCACGGCTTTGCGCAGCCCCGCGAAGTTCCGGTTTCGCTGGAAAGACGCCTGGTGCTTTGCCGGAAACGGACTTTTAAGCCTCGTATTTTCGAATTTCTGCTACTTCACGGCCATTGAGCGGCTGGGCCTGTCGGCCGCCGTCGTCCTGCTCTACACCTCGCCCATCTTCGTCACGTTTTTCTCGGCGCTGCTGTTCGGCGAGAAGCTGACGGGGCGCAAGGTGGCGGCCCTCGCCATCACGACGGCAGGCTGTGTGCTGGTGACGGGGCTCCTCGAGAGCGCGCCCGGCGAAATCAGTCTCATCGGCATTCTGAGCGGGCTTGCGGCCGGGCTGACCTACGGGCTTTACACCATTTTCACGCGGTGCGCCCTGACAAAAGGGTACGACCCCGCGGCAATCACCTTGCACTCTTTTTTGTGGGCGGGCGCGGGCGCTTTGCCGCTGTCCGGCTTTTGGCGCACGCCGGAGCTGCTCGGAATGCCAGTTGTCTGGGCGGGGGCTTTGGGACTTGGCGTTGTCTGCTGCATTGCGCCCTACTGGCTCTATAACAAGGGGCTTTCGGGCACCGAGCCGGGCAAGGCCGCCATCTACGCGACCGTAGAGCCTGCCGTGGCGACCATCGGCGGCGTTTTTGTTTTGCATGAGGCCATGACGGCGTTAAAGCTTGCCGGCATGGCGCTTGTCTTTGCCAGCCTCTTCGTCCTGAGCCGGGGAGAGAGGCGGGAGCAGCCTTTGGAGGAGCAAAGTGAGTCCCATGAACTACAGTCTGTCGACCATTGAAAAGGGACTGCTGGCCGCAAACACGCTGTCGGCCCCCTTCGGGCTGACGCTCTCGGCCGAAAATGCCGCCCTGGTGGCAGCAGCAAAGCTTGAGGCCGTCCGGGAGAGCGGCCGCGTGGAGTTTTCGGGCGGCGTGGAACAAGAGCTCATCCGGGCGTTCTCCCCGTCGCCCTACATTGAGCAGCCCACTTACGCCGAGACGCTCTGCGAGCTCTTTGAAATTTTCTATGAGCAAAAAAATCAGCTGCCGGACGACTACCCGGACGACGACCTCATCATCTGGATGGCGGACGCCTTCAACGGCCGGTGCGGCGGAAGCCTTGAGGCGCTGCGGGGGCTGCGGCCCATGGAGGAGCCATGGCGGCCGGAGCCGGAGCCGGACGAGGAGCAGGCGGATGAATAACAGCCTTGACAAGGGGATAGACCGCGGGGAACTCGCCGCCCTCATGCGGGACCGCTGCCGCAAATACACCGGCGGCATGAGCACCTCTGTGCGCATGGAGGTCTTTGAGCACCTGCTGGACGGCGTGCTCTACGCCATTGACCTCTGCGAGGACCGCACATTGCCGCTCGCCGAGCAGTACAAGCGGGGAAGAGCTGAAATTGGCGGCGAGCTGCGGCGGGCAAAGCTCGCCCTGGCGGTGGCGAGGGCGACCCGCACAAAGCAGGTTTGCAGCGCCTACAACGAGACGCTCGATGCCGGAATGTCCGCGTTTTTCAAGCGGTACGACCCCGAGACGTCGCCGCAGGACTGCCTATTGACTTTGGACTATGAGCTCGCCCTGCACCCGCACGAGCTGCGGGGCGTGACAAAAATTTCAGCCTATCTGAGAAGGCTCATCATCGAAAACCGCTACTGCGCCATGCTGCCGGCGGGCATGCTGAACAGGATTGTGCCGCCCGACAGAGAGCTCATTTTCAACACGTTTGAGCTGGGGCTCAGGGCGGTCATCCTGACCGGAACCCTGCTTGACATCAAGGATGCCGCCATGGCCCAGTACGTCAAAGAGGCGGCAAAACGGCTTTAAATAGCCGCCTTGCCGCCCGTAAAAGCAGGTAATAAGCAGGATATAAGCAGTTAATACGACGTCAACATGAGGGAAATCAGAAAATTTCGTTGCGAATCTGGGCAATATAGAAGTCGATGTGGGTTTTCATGAAGGCCGCGGCGCCGACTTCGTTGCCGGTCTGCATGCAGGAGACGAGGTCCGAAAAGCGGTCGGCCTTGAGCGCGATGGAAGGGTTGTAGTGCCGAAGCGAATGCCACCAGCGGACCTCCCTCTCCACGATCTCCTCTAAGGTGCGGGCGGCCACCTCGTTGTGGGCCATTTGCCAAATCTGCCGGTGGAAGTTCACATCGGCCTCCATTGCAGCCTGGTCTGTCGCGCCCACGGAGTCGCTGATGACGGCGCGCCGCCACAGCTCCCGCCACTCCTCGGATGTGGCGCCCGACATGGCTTTGCGCAGGGCAAAGACCTCGAGCAGTTTGCGCACCTCAAAGCTGTCCCGCAGCTCTCTCATGGAGATTTGCGAGACCTGCACGCCGACTTTGGGCAGGGTGACGACCCAGCGGTCCTGCTGCAGGCGGCGCAGCGCCTCCCGCACCGGCGTGCGGCTGACGCCGAATTCCAGCGCCAGGGTCCCCTCGCTGAGCACCGAGCCGGGCGCGTATGTGTTGTGGATGATGCGCTGTTTGACAGTGAGGTAAATGTCCTGCATACTGTACCTCCGAGTGTGGGATATCGGTAGTATACATCATGGCCGGCCCTTTTACAAGGGCCAAGGCGTTTTGAGAGGTGAAGAGTGCCGTGTCCGAGCTCTGGCCGGATTTCAGATTTCATACGATTTATGAGGTGACGCCCGCCTTTCTCGCAAAGGAGGGCATTGAGGGGCTGATTCTTGACATTGACAACACGCTCGTATACTATGGAGTTCATCAGCCGACAAAAGAGAATTCTTTTTGGATAAAGCAGCTGCAGGAGGCCGGCTTCAAGCTGGCGTTCGTCTCAAACGGGCACGAGGAGCGAGTCAGGGCCTACAATGAGAGCTTCGGATTTCACTACTCCTTTAAGTCCCACAAGCCGCGCCGGGGCGGATTTCTGGAAGCGGCGGGGACCATGGGGCTTGCGCCCGCAAAAATCGCGGCCGTCGGCGACCAGGTCTTCACCGACGTACTGGGGGGCAACCGCGCCGGCATGAAGACCATTCTGGTCGACCCCATCCGGCCGGAGCCCTGGCTGCCCTTTAAAGTCAAGCGGATGGCCGAGCGGCCGGTGCTTAAAAAATGCGGATATACGGAGGTGGACACATGAAGGCGCTGTTCGGGCCGGCGGGAAATCCCGACAAATTCTATGAGGCGGGCCATAAGAGCACCATGCAAATTCCGGGGTACCTGGCGGACATGGGGCTTACGGCCTACGAATACCAGTGCGGCAGGGGGGTCAACGTGGGCCTTGAGACCGCCCGCAAGTTCGGGGAGGAGGCGCGGGCCTTTGGCATCACGCTGTCGCTGCACGCCCCCTATTACATTTCGCTGTCAAGCCCTGAGGCCGACAAGCGGGACAACAGCATCAATTACATCCTCGAGAGTGCAAGAGCTGCCGACGCCATGGGGGCAAGGCGCATCATCATCCACTCGGGCGCGGCCGGAAAAATGAGCCGCGAGGCCGCCATGGAGCTCGCCCGCGACACGCTCTGCCGGGCGCAGCAGGCCGTTGACGCCGAAGGGCTCGGCCATGTGTCGCTCTGCCCCGAGACCATGGGAAAAATCAATCAGCTGGGCACCCTCGAAGAGGTGCTGTCGCTCTGCGAGCTCGACCCCCGCATGATTCCCTGCATCGACTTCGGGCACCTCAACGCCCGCACGCTGGGCGGCGTTGCGGGGGCTGAAGACTACGAGAAAATTCTGGACGCCGTCGGCCGGCCCGACTTTCACGTGCACTTCTCCAAAATTGAGTACACGCAGGGCGGCGAAAAACGGCATTTGACCTTCACTGACGATTTGGGCTTTGGGCCGCCCTACGAGCCGCTGGCCGAGCTCATTGCAAAGCGGGGCGCCACGCCGACCATCATCTGTGAGTCGGCAGGTACCCAGGACATTGACGCAAAAACGATGATGGAGATTTATGAATCATGCAGACAAGAATAGACAGATTGCGCGAACACTTCCCCGACGCCGACGCCGTGCTTGTGACCTCCTACGTCAGCCGCTTTTGGGCGTCGGGCTTTGCGGCGTCGGCCGGCGCCGTCATTGTGACGAAAAAGACGGCGCACTTCATTGCCGACTCGCGGTACATTGAGGCCGTGACAGCCCGCGTGACCTCCATGACCTCCATCCCCATGGAGGGCCTCGTGGAGGAGGAGACGGCAAAGCTCATCAGGACCCTTGGCGCAAAGCGGGTGGCCTTTGAGGACTGCGCCATGACGGTCGCCGAGTTTGCCGGCTTTCAAAAGGCCATGCCGGAAGTCGAATTTGTGCCGCTCGGGGAGACCATCGCCCGGCTTCGGGCCGTGAAGGACGAGACTGAGGTCGCCTATGTGAGGCGGGCGCAGGACATCACCGAGCGGTCTTTTGCGCAGCTCTTGCCCTACATAAAAGTGGGGGTCACCGAGCGGGAAATTGCAAAGCGGCTCGAAATTCTCATGCTTGAAAACGGCTCCGACGGCCCCGCTTTTGAGACCATCTGCGTCGGCGGCCCAAACGCCTCCATGCCGCACGGCGTGCCGGGGGAGCGTCCGCTCGCAGACGGGGACTTTCTGACCATGGACTTCGGGGCGACATGGCGCGGCTACAAGAGCGACATGACCCGCACGGTGGCCATCGGCCACGTCACGGACGAGATGCGCCGCGTCTACGACACGGTGCTTGCGGCCCAGGAGGCCGCAATTGCCGCCGTAAAGGCCGGGGTCATCGGGCGGGACATCGACAAAGTGGCCCGGGACCTCATCGGGGAAGCTGGCTACGGCGGCAACTTCGGCCACGGGCTCGGCCATTCCTTCGGAATTGAAATTCACGAGAACCCCCGCTTTTCGCCGCGCTGCACCGACGCCGTTCCCGCCGGATGCCTCATCACGGTGGAGCCGGGCGTCTATTTGCCGGGGAAATTCGGGGTGCGCATTGAGGACGACCTCCTTGTCACGGAAGCCGGCTGCGAAAACCTCACCCACGCGCCAAAGGCCCTGCTCGTCCTGTAAATTTGTGTTGCATTATCCGTGTATATGCGGTAAAATATGTTGTAAAATGAAAGCGAAACCGTCCTTGGAGGAATGAGTAATGGTTACAGCAGGCGATTTCAGAAACGGCATCACGTTTGAGATGGACGGCAACGTCTACCAGATTGTAGAATTCCAGCATGTCAAGCCCGGAAAGGGCGCGGCCTTTGTTCGCACCAAAATCCGCAACGCGATCACCGGCGCCGTCGTCGAGCGCACATTCAACCCCACCGAGAAATTCCCTTCGGCGTTCATTGACCGCAAAGACATGGAATACCTCTATAACGACGGCGACCTCTACTATTTCATGGACAGCGAGACCTACGAAAACATCCCCGTCGGCGGCAACATTCTGCCCGACAGCTTCAAGTTCGTCAAAGAGAACGAAGTGTGCAAAGTCCTGTCTTACAAGGGCAGCGTGTTCGGGGTTGAGCCTCCGAACTTTGTGGAACTCGTCATCACGCGCACCGAGCCCGGCTTCAAGGGCGATACGGCTCAGGGCGGTTCAAAACCGGCCACCCTCGAGACCGGAGCCGAAATCAAGGTTCCCCTGTTCATCAACGAAGGAGAAAAAATACGGGTTGACACGCGCACCGGCGAATACATGGAGCGCGCATAACCCCCAAGTTGAAAGGAGTCGAAACAATGACACTGACTGAGAAAGTAGCCTATATCAAGGGCCTCATGGACGGCCTTGACATCGACAAGGATAAGAAAGAGGGCAAGGTGCTGACGGCGATCGTCGACCTGCTCGACGACATGGCCGAGGAGGTCACGGTGCTTGAGGACAGCTTTGACGAGCTCGACGAGCAGGTCGCCATGATTGACGAGGACCTCGACGAGGTCGAGGGCTTTGTCTACGGCGACGACGAGGAGACGTATGAGGTCGAGTGCCCGAGCTGCGGCAATATCTTTTATATCGACGAGGACACCGCCCTTGAGGGCGAGACCGTCTGCCCCGAGTGCGGCGAAGAAATCGAGATTGAAATCGACGACGAAGATGAGGACGACGAAGACGACGACGAGGATGACGACTGCGGCTGCGGTTGCGGCGGAGATTGCTGCGACTCCCACTGAATAGTCCGGACTTTATGGCCGCTGCGAAGCAAACCGCTTTGCGGCGGCCATTTTTTAAGCGAGCATTTTATAAGGCATAAGGAGGGATGATCATGGCACTGACAATCGACTCCAAAGTTAAGGACCTGCTGGCAAACGACGCGGTGCGGGCCGAAGTGGACGGCATGATGCCGGGGCTGACGAGCCATCCGCAGCTGGGGCTTGTCAAAGGCATGTCGCTGCGCAGCGTGGCAAAGCTGCTGCCCGAGCAGTTCACCCCCGAGGTGTTGGAAAAAGTCGAGGCGATGCTGGCCCGGATTTCAGGGGACGGGGCGCCGGAAGAAGAAGCGGAAAAGCCAGAGGCTGCGGCAGCGGGCGGCGGGTGGAATTTTGACGAGGCCATAGAGCGGGAGAACACCAACTCCGTGAAGTACGACGCGGCCTCCATCGTAAACCCCCTGCTCCCCGATAAGTACATACCCATGTGGATTGCCGACATGGACTTCGCCTGCCCGCAGCCGATTTTAGACGCCATGAAAAGGCGGCTCGACAAGCGGATTTTGGGCTACAGCATGCCGCTTGACCCCGAGTACTACGCCGCCGTCATCGGCTGGATGAAGCGGCGAAAGGGCTGGGACGTCGGCTTCTCCTCCATCGTCTTTTCGAGCGGGGTCATTGCGGCCCTCAACGTGGCCGTCGAGAAGCTGACCGGCGAGGGGGAGGGCGTGCTGCTGAACACGCCGGCCTATCACCCCTTTGACGACGCCATTCAGAAGTACGGCAGAACCCCTGTATACAGCCCCCTTGTCAACATTGACGGGCACTACGAGTTCGACTTTGCCGACTTTGAGAAAAAGGCCAAAGACCCCAAAAACACGCTCTTTTTCCTCTGCTCGCCCCACAATCCGACCGGAAGGGTCTGGAGCGAGAGCGAGCTGCGCCGCATTGCCGGAATCTGTTTTGAAAACGGCGTCTTCATCGTCAGCGACGAAATCCACTCCGACATTCTGAGGAGCGGTCAGCGGCACATCCCGCTCGCCTCCCTCTTCCCCGGGGAGAGGACCCTCATCACCTGCACGGCCCCCTCCAAGACTTTCAACCTGGCCGGAAATCAGCTCTCGAACATCATCATCGCAGACCCCGAAATTGCAGCCGAGTGGCGGGGCAACCACTACTGCGGGCTGCCGAACCCGCTTTCGATCGACGCCTGCATCGCGGCCTACAACGAGTGCGAGGACTGGCTTGAGGCGCTTCTCACCTACCTTGACGACAATTTCAAGTTCATGTCGGCCTACCTTGAAGAGCACCTGCCGGCGGCGCGCTTTCGCATTTCGCAGGGCACTTACCTCGCGTGGGTCGACCTTTCGGGCTGCGGCAAGACGGACGGGGAGATGAAAAAGGAGCTCAGCGCGGCAGGGCTGTTCATCGAGTACGGCGACGAGTTTGTCTCAAACGCCGAGGGGTTTGTCCGCATGAACATCGCCTGTCCCAGGGCCACTTTAGCGCAGGCGCTTGAGATTCTCTGCAACGTGATGGAGGAGTCCGAAGCAGGTGCTGTGCCGCTCGGGGAGCGCGTGAAGCCCGGCGACAGGCTGCCCGACTTCGAGTACGACACGCCCTATATCAGCGGACTGCGGCTGTCCGGGAGCCTCGGCGGGCGGCCCTGCGCGCTGCTGTTTTTGCGGTACTACGGCTGCACGGTCTGCCGGGTTGACCTGCACATGCTGGAGGAGGAGTACGCCAAAATCACTGAGGCCGGCGGGCAGGTCAAGGTCGTCTTCCAGTCGGATGCGGCGCTCTTAAAAGAGGAGCTCGGGGACAAAGCGCTGCCCTTTGACATCATCTGCGACCCGGAGGGCAGGCTCTATAAGCGGTTTGGCATAAGGGCCGCAAAGTCCAAGTTCGAGCTCGGGGCGTCGCCCGCCGTCGTCAAGAAAATCATGGCGGCAAGCAAGCTCGGGCTCTCCCACGGCCGCTATGAGGGCGACGAGTACCAGCTGCCGGCCTGCATTGTCGTGGCGCCGGATTTGACGGTCAAGTCGGCCCGTTACGGCAAAAACGCGGCCGACACGCCGGACGCCGCCGAAATTGCGGCCATGTTCTGATTAAAACCTATTATTGGGAAGGGGACGCCAAGCGGCGTCCCCTTCAGAGTGTCGAAAAACCTGCGGGTTTTCCGCCAAGTGTTCGGTGCCCTTCCCGCGCGAAGTGAA